>CAYUYS010000077.1:0-8757 GCA_964449415.1 uncultured Paludibacteraceae bacterium
ATACGTAATACCGTGCAGTTCCTTCGGACCGAACACGTTGCGGCCATCAATCAAAACCGGATTGGGCTGCATGCTACGTTTAATGACTTCCCAATTGGGAATGCGGAACTCCTTCCACTCGGTAACATGGAAAATGACCTGTGCATCCAACACAGCATCATAAATATCCTTGGCATACATGACGGCATCGCCCAAAATTCGTTTGGCCTCGTTCATTGCCACAGGGTCATAAACACTCACGCGACAACCTGCCTGCAACAGGCTGTGGATAAGCACCAACGAAGGAGCTTCGCGCATATCATCAGTGCCCGGTTTGAAAGACAAGCCCCATACCGCCACTTTCATACCGCGAATGTTTCCCTGAAAATGCCGGGAAAACTTGCGAAACAGGATGTTCTTCTGCCGTTCGTTAACCGACTCCACCGCCTGCAACACCTGCATGTCATAGCCATGCTGCTGCGCGGTTTTGATAAGTGCCTTCACATCCTTCGGAAAACAGCTGCCACCGTAGCCACATCCCGGATAGAGGAACTTGTTGCCGATGCGGTTGTCCGTACCGATACCGCGGCGCACCATGCTGACATCCGCCCCCACCAGTTCACAGAGATTGGCGATATCGTTCATGAAGCTGATACGGGTGGCCAACATGGAATTGGCTGCATATTTGGTCATCTCCGCGGACGGAATATCCATGAATATTACGCGGAAATTATTGAGAAGCATGGGCTTGTAAAGCTTGGTCATCAATTCTTTGGCACGCTCACTCTCCACACCCACCACTACACGGTCGGGCTTCATAAAATCGTCAATGGCATCGCCCTCCTTGAGGAATTCCGGATTGCTTGCCACATCGAAAGCTACCTGCACACCCCGCTTATCCAGTTCGGCTTGGATGGTGGCTTTCACTTTCCCGGCTGTTCCTACCGGCACAGTACTCTTGGTGACTACCACCACATAATGATTGAGGTGTTGGCCAATGGTTTTTGCCACTTCCAGCACATAGCGCAAGTCGGCACTGCCATCTTCATCGGGAGGTGTGCCGACAGCCGAAAAAACGATGTCCACTTCATTCAGCACGGAAACCAGATGGGTTGTAAAATGCAAACGTCCTGCCTGTACATTACGAGCCACCAAGGCATCGAGATTCGGTTCATATATGGGTATTACACCCTGAAGAAGATTGTTTATTTTTTGCTCATCAATATCCACGCAAGTAACATCTATGCCCAGTTCGGCAAAGCATGCTCCACTCACCAAACCTACATATCCGGTTCCCACTACAGCTATCTTCATTGATATTAATTTTTAAAAGTTTATCTGCCTTTATACATTTCCTCGTAATACTTTTCGTATTCACCCGAAGTTATATGGTCCATCCAGGCTTGGTTGTCCAGATACCAGCGCACGGTTTTTTCTATGCCTTCTTCAAATTGCAGGCTCGGTTCCCAACCCAACTCGTTTTTCAGTTTGGTGGAGTCGATGGCATAACGCAAATCGTGTCCGGCACGGTCAGTCACGTAGGTAATCAACTGATCGCCGGTGCCTTCCGGATTGCCCAGCAACCTGTCCACTGTCTTGATAAGCACTTTTATCAGGTCGATATTTTTCCATTCGTTAAAACCGCCGATATTATAGGTGTCGGCAATCTTGCCTTTGTGGAAAATCAGGTCAATGGCGCGGGCATGGTCAACTACATAGAGCCAGTCGCGGACATTCTCGCCCTTTCCGTAAACAGGCAAGGGTTTTCCATGACGTATGTTGTTGATAAACAACGGAATCAGCTTTTCCGGGAATTGATACGGACCGTAATTGTTGGAACAGTTGGTAACAATGGTCGGCATGCCGTATGTATCGTGGAAGGCACGCACAAAATGATCGCTCGATGCCTTGGAGGCCGAATACGGACTGTGAGGATTGTATTTGGTGTCCTCATAGAAAAAATCCTTGCCGTAGGCCAAATGATGTTCTGCTGAAGAGGCCGTGGTTGTGAACGGCGGCTCAATGCCTTGCGGATGCGTCAGCTCCAGCGCGCCGTACACCTCATCTGTTGATATGTGGTAAAAACGCTTGCCTTCCCACTTGCCGTTCCAGTATTGTTTGGCGGCCTGCAACAACGACAGCGTTCCCAACACGTTGGTGCGTGCAAACGTGAACGGATCCTTAATGCTGCGGTCTACATGGCTTTCCGCGGCCAAATGAATGACGCCATCTATATCGTATTGCGCAAACACTTCTTGGATTTTGTCAAAATCGCAAATATCGGCTTTGACAAAGGTATAATTTGGCTTGTCTTCTATATCCTTCAGATTGGCCAAGTTACCTGCATAAGTCAATTTATCCAGATTAACGACACGATAATCTGGATATTTATTCACAAACAGACGCACAACATGCGATCCGATAAATCCGGCACCGCCGGTAACCAAGATATTTTTCATACAGTTTTTGTTACGGGCCGTGCGGTTCTACAGTCTTGCATCAACCAGCGAACGGTCCACAAAGTTTTTAACGTCAAAAATAACGGTGCCACGTTTGTGGTAGGTGGCAAAATCAAACGTTTTGAATGTATCGTGGGCAACACACACAATAATAGCCTCATAAGATACAGCCGGGTCGATTTCGGGCAGCAGGGCCGTGCCGTATTCGTGCAATACCACAGCCGGATCGGCCCACGGATCATACACATCCACGTGACAACCGAAACTCTGCAGTTCGTGCACGATGTCCAACACTTTTGTATTCCGGCAATCCGGACAATTTTCCTTAAAGGTGACACCCATTACCAGCACATGCGAACCTTTGATTTTGTGTTCTTTCTGAATCATCAGTTTCAAAGTCTTGTCGGCTATGAACTTGGATATGCTGTTGTTCACCATGCGTCCGGACAGAATAACCTCCGGATTATATCCCAAGGCAGTCGCCTTGTGTGCCAGATAATACGGGTCAACGCTGATGCAGTGCCCGCCAACAAGTCCCGGACGGTATTTCAGGAAATTCCATTTTGTTCCGGCTGCTTCAATCACATCGTTCGTGTCTATCCCGACACGGTCACAAATCAATGCCAGTTCGTTCATGAATGAAATATTCACGTCGCGTTGCGCATTCTCCACAGCCTTGGCAGCTTCCGCCACTTTCATGTTGGGCGCTTTGTGCGTACCGTTCTCCAGAATGGAGTTATACAATGCGTCAACAAAATCCGCTATCTCGGGCGTGCTTCCCGAAGTGATTTTCTTTATTTTGGTCAATGTATTCACCTTGTCGCCCGGATTAATGCGTTCGGGAGAATATCCGCAGAAGAAATCCGTATTAAACTTCAGGCCGGATTCGCGTTCCAACACCGGCACACAGTCTTCTTCCGTACAACCGGGATAAACCGTTGATTCATAGATGACCACATCACCTTTTTTCAACACTTTGCCCAGCATGGCCGAAGCTTTCAGCAACGGAGTCAGATCCGGATTGTTGAAAACATCAATCGGCGTGGGAACGGTTACTATGAAGGTATTGAAATCACGCAAATCTTCCGGATTGGAAGAAAACGACAAACCTGTATTTCCCTTTTCCCGATACAGGTCGGTGGCTTGTTTCATGCCGGCCAAGTCTGCTTCCAACGTATGATCTTCGCCACGTTTCAATTCCGCGACGCGCTCCTCGTTTATATCAAACCCCAGAACGCGGTATTTTTTACCGTACTCTATGGCCAGCGGCAATCCTACGTACCCCAAACCAACAACTGCAATGTTTACATTTTCTATTTTGTTCATATTATTCTGTTTTTCTAAAATCGGGCGCAAAGGTACAAAAAAGGAACTGTTGGCGCAATAATTTATTTCACTGCCTTGAAACTCATATCCAAACTTTTGACGGAATGTGTCAATGCACCGACGGATATGAAATCGACACCGCATTCCGCATATTGCCGCAAGGTGTCGAATGTTATGCCACCCGACGACTCCGTTTCGTAGCGTCCGGCTATCATGTCCACCGCCTTTCGGGTATTCTCCGGCGTAAAATTATCCAGCATGATCCGGTCAACTCCGCCATGTTCCAGCACCTGAGCCAGTTCCTCGAAATTGCGCACCTCTATTTCTATTTTCAGATTTTTTCCCTTTTCCTTGCAGTAATTATGTGCGCGGTCTATGGCCTGCGCAATCCCTCCTGCAAAATCGACATGATTGTCTTTCAGCAGAATCATGTCGAAAAGGCCTATCCGATGATTGGTTCCGCCGCCGATTTTCACGGCCTCTTTTTCCAGCATGCGCAGTCCGGGCGTTGTTTTGCGTGTATCCAGTACGCGGGTTCCGGTTCCTTCCAAGGCCTTCACATACCGGCGTGTCACCGTGGCAACACCACTCATGCGCTGCATGATATTCAGCATCAAACGTTCGGTCTGAAGCAAGGACTGCACCTTGCCGCTTACGGAAAAAGCGATATCTCCTTTTTTCACTTCGGCGCCATCGTGGATATAAACCGTCATTTTCAACGCCGGATCGAAGGCATGAAACAGGGCTTCGGCAACTTCTACGCCGGCCAAAACACCCTCTTCCTTAACAATCAGCTGCGATGTTCCCATGGCCGTAGCCGGAATACATGACAAAGTCGTGTGGTCGCCATCTCCTATATCCTCGGCAAACCAAAAATCAATAAACTGCTTGTAATCTAACATATCTAAACGCTGTATGGTTATTCTTTCTCTATACGCAACTGCTGAATGGATACGCTTTCGGAATGATTGCGCACAAACAGGTTGACCCGATAATGCTGTTTTTCCGTTTCCAACGTACCGACAATAAAGTATGCATCCAGTTTGGTGCCCTTGTGTTTGATGGTAAAACCATCGGGTTTGTTGGCCGCAAAAAACGCTTGCAATTCGGAGCATTGCCGCTGTGGCTGAACCGTTTTGCCCAAGATGATCAACTCGGCATCCGAAGCCAGGTATGTACACAACTGCGTGGCATTGCCTTTTTCCACAACGGGCAAAATGACATCAGCCGGCTCTGCAGCAAGCACATAACACGTGCCGAGCAACAGAAAAAAGCCAAGCCGGCAGCGGCGTATCCTGTTTTTTTTCATACTTAAAGCTTTTTTTGTTGGGAAACAAAATTTTTATATCATCTTTGCAAAACAAATGGCAAATGTACATTTTTAAATTCAAGGACACAACACAAGCACCCATTTCTGCCATGAAAATTACCTTGCTCGCAGTAGGAAAAACAGACAGCAAACTGTTTCAGGAACTGATTGCCGGCTATCAAAAACGGCTGAATTTCTACATTCCGTTTGAGTTGGCTTGCCTTCCTGACATAAAAAACGCACGGAATTTATCCGTCGGTGAACAAAAGGAAAAAGAGGGTGAACTGATGCTGAAACAGATCGCAAATGCCGACACGCTCTTGTTGCTTGATGAACGCGGCAAGGAATACCGGTCGGTGGAGTTTGCCGAATTTATGCAAAAGAAAATGTCCGGCTCCGGCAAGCACATAGTGTTCGCGATAGGCGGCCCGTACGGATTTTCGGACAGCGTGTATGCCCGTGCCGACGGCCTTGTCTCGCTGTCCCGAATGACATTTTCGCATCAGATGATACGGCTGATATTCATTGAACAGTTGTATCGTGCCATGACCATTTTGAAAGGAGAACCCTATCATCACGAATAAACATTATGGAAGAATCACAACACGTCATTTCTTATATGAATACACTGAGTATCAAGAAGCTGTACTTCAAAGACACATCGTTTGCAAACCTGATGCAGCGCCGCGTATACAACGTGCTGCTCGTGGCCAGCAAATACGATGCCTTTGTTCTGGAAGAGGATGGCCGCGTAGACGAACAAATATTCAACGAATACACTGCACTTAACCTGCGGTATCCGCCACGCTTCACACTGGTTTCGAGCCAGACACAGGCCAACAAACTGTTGCAGGACCGCACCTTTGAACTGATTATATCCATGCCGAGCGGTGAGAGCATCAATCCTTTTGAGTGGGCCAAACAAGTCAAAAAACAGTATCCTGACATTCCCATTGTGGTGCTGACGCCGTTCAGCCGCTCCGTATCGGAACGCATTGCCAAGGAAGACCTTTCGGCCATCGACTACGTATTCAGCTGGTTGGGAAACTCCGAACTGCTGTTGGCCATTATCAAACTGATTGAAGACAAAATGAACGTGGAAGAAGATGTCAAGTCGGTTGGCGTGCAGACAATCATGTTCGTGGAAGATTCCATCCGGTTCTATTCATCCATCCTGCCCTTGCTGTACACCCACGTATTCAAGCAATCGCGTTCGTTCATGACGGAGGCTTTGAACGAGCACGAGCAGATGCTGCGCATGCGCGGCCGCCCCAAAATCCTGCTGGCACGCTCGTACGAAGAAGCCATCACCATCTATCAGAAATACAAGAAAAACATGCTGGGCATCATAACCGATGTCAGCTACAATCACGACGGCGTGAAAGACCAAACAGCCGGCATCTCGTTCTGCGAAGCCATTCGCGCCCAAGACAAATACATGCCATTAATCGTGGAATCGACCGAAGAAAGCAACCGGCAGGCTGCCGAAAATCTGAAAGCCGTTTTCCTGAACAAAACATCCAAAACCTTGCTGATTGAACTACGCGAACAAATTACCAACAATTTCGGTTTCGGCGATTTCATTTTCAACCATCCGACAACCGGCAAGGAAGAAGCACGCATCACCAATCTGCGCGACCTGCAGAACAATATCTTCACCGTCAGCGACGAAGCGCTCTATTTCCACGTTTCGCGCAACAACATTTCGCGATGGCTCTATTCGCGCGCCATGTTCCCGCTGGCAGAATTTCTCCGCCAGATTCAGGCTATGCCCACACGGGAAGAAACAGACATGCAACAGGTTAGGCAAATCATTTTTGACGCGATTGTCAACTACCGAAAGATAAAAAACAAAGGTGTTGTGGCCGTTTTTCTGCGCGACCGTTTTGACAAATACTCCAATTTTGCGCGCATAGGCGACGGGTCGTTGGGCGGCAAGGGACGCGGCCTGGCTTTTATCGATGCCATGATCAAACGGAACAGCACGCTCGATGAATATCCGGGCGCAACCATCACCATCCCAAAAACAGTGGTCATTTGCACGGACATATTCACCGAGTTCATGGAAACGAACAACCTGATTCCGATTGGACTTTCGGACATTTCGGATGAAGAGATTCTCCAACATTTCCTGAAGGCCCGATTGCCACGCAAGCTGCTGGCCGACCTGCTCACGTTTATCGATGCCGTACACGGCCCCATTGCCATACGTTCCTCCAGCCTGCTGGAAGATTCGCATTATCAACCGTTTGCAGGCATATACTCTACCTACATGGTGCCCTTCAATCCGACGAGCAAATCGCACATGCTCATGATGATCAAAGAAGCCATCAAGGCCGTATACGCATCCGTATTCTACCGGAACAGCAAGGCATACATGACCGCGACAAAAAATGTAATCGATGAGGAAAAAATGGCTATCGTCCTGCAGGAAATCTGCGGAAATGCACACGGCGACCGTTTCTATCCGTCGTTTTCGGGCGTGGCGCGCTCGCTGAACTATTATCCCATCGGGTCGGAAGCGCCGGAGGACGGCATTGCCAACATTGCCATGGGATTGGGCAAATATATCGTGGATGGCGGAACAACCTTGCGCTTTTCACCCAAATGGCCTCATAACATATTGCAAACCAGCACGCTGGATTATGCGCTCCGCGAAACGCAAACCTACTTCAACGCACTGGACTTGAAAAAACTCCCTTTCAGGCCGGAAGTGGACGATGGATTCAACCTGCTCAAAATCAACGTCAGGGATGCCGAACCGGACGGCACGCTGCAATACATAGCCTCCACGTTTGATGTGCGTGATCAGGTGCTCTACGACGGCTTGTACGAAGGCGGACGCAAGGTAATTACATTTGCCAACATACTGCAACACGACGTGTTCCCGCTGGCCGACATTCTTCAGAAAGTACTGGAAATATCACAACGTGAAATGGGACGCGCCATCGAAATCGAGTTTGCCGTAAACCTCGATTATTCGCCCGCCAAACAGCACACGTTCTATCTGCTGCAAATACGTCCCATTGTGGACACCAAAGAAGTAATCGCGGAAGACATCGGCGATATTGCAACCGAGAATGCCATTATCACTTCGGAAAGTGCCCTGGGACACGGCGTTTACGACGATTTGTCCGACTTTGTCTACGTAAAGCCGGAAACCTTCAATGCATCGAACAACCAGCTGATTATGTACGACATAGAAAAAATCAACAAACAACTGGTTGAAGAAAACCGGCACTATATTCTGGTGGGTCCGGGGCGCTGGGGAAGCAGCGATGTGTGGTTAGGCATTCCCGTAAAATGGCCGCATATCAGCAATGCAAGGATTATTGTGGAATCCGGCTTGAGCTCCTACCGCATCGACCCGAGCCAGGGAACGCATTTTTTCCAGAACCTGACCTCTTTCGGCGTAGCCTATCTGACCATAAACCCCTACCAGAACGATGGATTCTACGACCTGGACTTCCTGAACAGCGTGCCGGCCGTGACCGAGACCAAGTTTGTCAGGCATGTGCGCTTCGGCAAACCGGCCATAGCCAAAATAGACGGACGAAAAAACAAAGGGGTCATTCTGAAACCGGAAGACTGACCCGGAAACGTATGGCTTGGTTGGATGATACGAACAGGGAAATTTTCTTGTGATACACTCGCCTCCCCCACCCGCATCTTACATCGAGATGT
>CAYUYS010000078.1:0-8489 GCA_964449415.1 uncultured Paludibacteraceae bacterium
TGAAGAAAGAGAGCCTGCGGGACAACATGACCAATGTCGAACTTGCGCTTAACACCTTGGCGGAGGCTTCGGCTGCCGAAATATCCAAGCAGAAGCATCCAAAGGGATATTCACAGAATGCCCGTGTGGCAAAGAGCGGCGGCAGTGTAGCCAAGGCAGCAAGGGAGCAGCTTGAAAATCAATTGGGGCGTTCGGTAATAAGCTCGGCAAAAGCGAGCGATTATATTTTGCCACAAGAAGACGAGACGAAGCAGTTAGAGTAGGCTATATCCCGATTGAAACGCCGGCGCAGAGGGCAGAACGTTCAAACCGTGACAAATTGTCACGGTTTGAAAACAACTAAATAAATGCCCTTGCTAAGTTTTTTTTGCGCATGTCGGGAAAAAGCCGTACTTTTGCGGCCGGGTAAGTCCTACACGACCAGCTCCCTTTGAACTCCCCCAGGGCCTGACCGCAGCAAGGGTAAAAGGTTGTAGCGGTGCGATGTAGTCAGCTTACCCTTTTTTTGTATCATACGAACAGGCTGAAATTCACGCTGCCATAGCGGCGGTGCTCCAAAAAATGCGGATGTTCCGCGAATTGTTGCTTGTCGGAATGTTCCAGCACAAAGATGCCATCCGGTTTCAGCAAATCGTATTCGAACACTTTGTCCGGCACCAACGACAATTCCGGCAATTGGTAGGGCGGATCGGCAAAAACAAAATCAAAACGCAGGCCGCAAGAAGCCATATACTTAAATACATCGCCGCGCACCGTTATCAAATTGTCCATGCGCAACTCGCTGCATATTTTGCGAATAAAATTCAACTGCGTGGCGGCCAACTCCACGGCAATCACACTGCGGGCACCCCGCGATATGCACTCCAGCCCGATACTGCCTGTTCCTGCAAACAAATCGAGCACCGTAATATCCTCAAAATCCATGCGGTTGTTCAGTACATTGAACAAGCCTTCTTTGGCAAAATCCGTTGTCGGGCGCGCCGTGATATTGGCCGGCGGATAAAAATGTCGCCCCTTGTATTTTCCACTAATAATTCGCATAATCACACCACTTTAACATCGACATACTGTTGCAACAACTCTTTGATGCCGGGCCCGCTTTCTGAAATATCCACGTAACATTTTACCGTATCGGGCGGCAAATGAAAGCGTTCATAAAGGTTTAAAACATGGTACAACACATCTTTTGATGCTGTGTACGCATAACTGTTGGCCAACATCAACTGTCCTGCATGCAACACGGCCACATCTATCTTGCTCGGTGCGACATACAGAACAACAGCCGTCTGCCCCTGTTGCCTGAACGGCATTGCCTTCTCCAACAGCAGATGTGACAGGCTGTGACGGACTTCCACCTCTCCACAAGCACGCAGAAAATCGGACAGTTTGGCCGAGAGTGCATACACATTCATACAATTGAACGGAAGCAACTTGTCCTCATATATTATATTGTATTCCCTGATGTCTGTCTGGAAGAGGCGCAACCATATCTGTGCATCCTCTTGCCTGTAGAGCGCAAGCGGAACCAAGGTTGATACCGGTGTGTGGATAATCAACTTGGTTGATTTCCCGGTCGGGGTTAGCTGCAAACCTTGCATTTCCTGCTGTAGTAGCGGAATGACAGACGGCCGGTCAAGGTTCTTCTGTTGGGCGCGCAACAGCACCTTGTCACCTTCCGTGGCAAGAAAAGAAAATCCATCCGGAAAAATCCGGATGGACAAATCGTATGCATTTGTAAACGGCATAAACCGCGCTTATTCCCAGTTACCGGCGTTGTTGTTGGGCTCAATGACGGAACCAACCTTCAGTCCCGGATATTTATCTAATTTTAAAGCAATGTCTTTGGTATTCACCACTTCCTGACGGTCCAAACCGGCCAAATAAACGTCGTACGGAGTGCGTGCCTCAAACAACGGAATGGGTATGTTGTTTTTTACATATTCGTTGTTCACCTCCATCTCGAAGCGTACACCGTTGCTGTGAGGCACAACTACCAGGTCGGATATGTTGTCTTCCGTGTATTTTCCTTGGTACAAATAAGTGATCATCGGTGTAAGAATGGTGTCACGGCGGAAACCTTCCAGTCCGTTTGCCCTGATTTCTTCTGCATTGCCTTTCATAATGATACTTACGGCTTTGGCTTCCGTCAAACCATCTTCCAATTGTTTTTCCGTAAGTGCACCTTCTTTTTTGACTTCTTTTTTCTTGGCTGTTCTGACAAAATCAACCAACGAATCCAAATCGGCCGTATAGCGGCCATACTGAGCCTTAAATTCAAGTTGTGCAGCACGAATCTGAATCAACCTGGCAACAACGTTCTGTTCGCGCAACTCTTTTTCCTTTTCGAACCGGATAGGCGTAACTACGCTATCAACACAAATGTAAGCGAGAAAAACAATGGCAATTCCCAATAAGATTTTGATTACTGTTTTCATTATAATGTACTGTTTAATAGTGATTTACTTGTGTCTTCCATTTCTGTGTGTCCATCCCGGCAAACTGCCGACGGATTTCAGACGCGCAAATTTATAAAAGAAATTCAATTTTCCCACCATAACTGCCAAAAATTATTGTATTTTTTGCTTTTGCGTCGTTTTCGCGTTTTCTTTTCATAAACATAACACAGCCTATTTGCACATTCTTGGTATATTTGCAGAAATTTTGAGCGGCCATATTATGAAAAAAACAATTTATACAACCCCCAAAACACTGTACCGGCATCTGCGAAAATGCTATCCGAAAGTGTTGTCGCAGGATGACATGCTTTTTTTGCGTTCGCACATCGTCACCGACGCGGATACGCTGTACGACAAACTGTCCGTTGTGGAAATTATTTTGGATGAGATTGGTCTGGGACGTACGGCCGTGCTGAGTGTTTTGTTGGATGATGAGGTAAAAAACGGACATCTGTCGCTGCCCGAAATAGAAAACCGATTTGACATTGCTGTAAGTACCGTGATCAAGGGTCTGGAGCGCGCCAAAGAACTGTATTACCGCAATGCTGCCATTGAGACGGAAAATTTCCGCAAGCTGTTGCTGACATTTGCCGAAGATATCCGCGTCATTCTGATCATGCTTGCCGAACGCCTGCACAAAATGCGCTATCTGCAAAAAGTGCCGGATGAAGCACAGCGAATGGCAATAGCCCGCGAAACAGCTTTTCTGTATGCGCCTCTGGCACATCGCATGGGATTATATGCCATCAAAACCGAGATGGAAGACTTGTCGCTCAAGTATACAAATCGCGATATTTACAAAAATATCGCGCAGAAGCTGAGCGAAACAAAACAGCATCGGGACGCTTATATCGATGCATTCATCAAGCCATTAAAGGAAAAGCTGGAGTCGCTCGGTTTCCAGTTTGAAATCAAGGGACGCACCAAATCCATCCATTCCATCTACAACAAAATAAAAAAGCAAAACACGGAATTTGAGAACATATACGACTTGTTTGCCATACGTATCATATTGGAGAGCGAACTGGAAAAGGAAAAAGCCGAATGCTGGCAGGTATATTCCATCATTGCAGACATGTACCAGCCCAATCCAAAACGCCTGCGCGACTGGCTGACCATACCGAAATCGAACGGATACGAAAGCCTCCACACCACCGTGCTCGGACCCGAAAACAAATGGGTGGAAGTACAAATCCGTACCAGACGCATGGACGAGATAGCAGAAAAAGGCTTGGCGGCACATTGGAAATACAAAGGCATTAAGAGTGAAACCGGCATGGATGAATGGCTGAAAAACATTCGGGAAATTCTGGAAAATCCGGAACTGAATGCAGTCGATTTCATGGACGAGTTCAAACTCAATCTGTACGACAAGGAAGTCTTTGTGTTTACGCCCAACGGCGACCTGCATAAACTGCCCAAAGGCGCGACCGCCCTGGATTTTGCATTTGCCATACATTCCGGTTTGGGAGCAAAGTGTGTCGGCGCAAAAGTGAACGGCAAAAACCAGTCTATCAAATACATCCTGAAAAACGGCGACCAAGTGGAAGTGCTGACTGCGCCATCGCAAAAGCCCAACGCATCGTGGCTGCAAATCGTTACCACATCGAAGGCCAAAAACAAAATCAGGCAAGCACTGAAGGAAATCGAATTCAAGGGTGCGGAAGTCGGGCGCGAAACGCTGATTCGTCGTTTCAAAAACTGGAAAATAGATTTGGATGATGGCAAACTGTCGCGCTTGGCCAAGAAAATGGGATACAAGGCGGTCAGCGACTTTTATCAGGAACTGGCACAAAACAAATTGGACATGCTCCAGATACGCGATGGTTACTTGGAGCTCGACAAGAAAGAAAGCACGGCCGAGGCATCGGAGCTACGCAGTGCGGAAAATTTCACGCAAATGCCCGACACGCACGCCGATGAGGATGTGCTCGTGATTGACAAAAATCTGAAAAACGTGGATTACAAGCTGGCCAAATGTTGCAATCCCATTTACGGAGACCCTATTTTCGGGTTTGTCAGCGTGTCCGGCGGCATAAAAATCCACCGGCAGGATTGTCCGAACGCCCCGCAAATGATTGCCCGTTTCGGATACCGCATCGTAAACGCGCGCTGGTCGGGGAATCCGATCGGCACACGCTATCCGATCACGTTGCGAATTGTGGGACACGACGACATCGGCATTGTAACAAACGTCACATCCATTATTTCGAAAGAGCAGAACACCGTGTTGCGTTCCATTTCCATTGACTCGAACGACGGCCTGTTTCAAGGACATCTGACGGTCATGCTCACCGACACCCACGAATTGGAAGGATTGATCAAAAAACTGCGGACTGTCAAAGGAATCAGGGCAGTTGAACGCATCTGAACATATATATCGGCGGTCGTCTGACAAAATATCACACAAAAAACGGCGGCAATTGCAATTTATTCTTTGCCGATTCAAAAAATAATTCTACCTTTGCCGCGCAATAAAACAAGTGAACAAGTTATGAATTGGAAGTTTTACGGCTATTATTTCTTTTACTTTTACTTTAAACAGTAAGAGCAGGAAACAATATGTCGTAATGTTTGGAAATGTACACAATATTGCAAAATCCTGCTCAAGACACTTTGGGCAGGATTTTTCGTTAAAACAAATGAAAAGGATGAAAACAGTTGCCATACAAGGAGTATGCGGTGCCTTTCACGAAATTGCCGCCCGCAATTATTTCCGGAACGAAGAAATAGACATTCTGCCCTGCAATACGTTCAAAGATGTATTCGAAACCATGCGCAAGGAAAGTAACTTGCTGGGAATCATAGCCATAGAAAACACCATTGCCGGCAGTTTGCTTCAAAATCATATCTTGCTCAACGAAAGCAAATTGTGTATCGTGGGTGAATACAAGTTGCGCATTTCCCATTGCCTTGCCGCACTGAAAGGCCAGCAACCAAGCGACATTTCCGAAGTGCATTCCCACCCTATCGCGCTGATGCAATGCGAAGAATTTCTGGACAAGCACAAAGAATGGAAAGCTGTGGAAAGCCTTGACACCGCCCTGTCGGCCAAAGAAATTGCAGAAGAGCACATCATGGGGCGCGCCGCCATTTGCAGCACACTGGCCGCACAAATGTACGACCTGCAAATTCTGGAAGATGGCATAGAAACAAACAAGCGCAATTTTACACGCTTCCTTATTTTGTCGGACAAATGGAACGCCGACGAACTACTGCGCAGCAAAACCATCAACAAAGCGACACTGAGCTTCACCCTGCCGCACGAGGAAGGCAGCTTGGCCAAAGTCCTGTCCATTTTGTCGTTCTACCATCTGAACCTGACCAAAATACAGTCACTTCCCATTATCGGCCGCGAATGGGAATACCAATTCTACATCACGGTCAATTTTGACAATTATACCCGTTACCGACAGGGAATTGATGCCGTAAACCCTTTGCTGAAAGACATGAAAATATTGGGCGAATACGAGGCCTTTACCAGCTAACCAAGTCAAACTTTTATCATTCACAAAGCTATGAACATAGTACCCGCAACCCGATTAGAAAGCGTTTCAGAGTATTATTTTTCGAAAAAGCTGAAAGAAGTCGCGGCCATGAACGCCGACGGTTTGGACGTTATCAGCCTGGGCATCGGAAGCCCGGACATGCCACCATCGGCAGACACGCTGCACACACTTTGCACAGAGGCCGTAAAGCCCGATGTACATGGTTATCAGCCTTATACGGGAATTCCTGAATTACGCCGGGCGTTTGCAGACTGGTATAAAAAATGGTATGGCGTAAGCCTCGACCCGCAAACGGAAATACAGCCGCTTATCGGTTCCAAGGAAGGCATCCTGCATGTTACGCTGGCATTTGTCAATCCCGGCGACAGCGTGCTGGTTCCCAACCCCGGCTATCCGACCTATACATCGCTCAGCAAACTGTTGGGAGCTGACATCATCCATTACAATTTGCGCGAAGAGAACGGCTGGCTGCCCGATTTCGACGAGCTGGAAGGCATGGACACAAGCCGTGTAAAACTAATGTGGACAAACTATCCGAACATGCCGACCGGTGCAAATGCAAGCCCGGAATTGTATGCACGTTTAGTCGATTTTGCACGGCGGAAAAACATCGTTATCGTCAACGACAACCCGTACAGCTTTATCCTGAACGACCATCCCATCAGCATTCTGGCTGTTCCGGGCGCAAAAGAATGTTGCATAGAACTCAACTCCATGAGCAAAAGCCACAACATGCCCGGCTGGCGTGTGGGTATGCTGGCAAGCAACGCACAGTTTGTACAATGGATGCTGAAAGTGAAAAGCAACATAGACAGCGGCATGTTCCGGCCGGTGCAACTGGCCGCCGCAAAAGCCCTCGAAGCAGAAAAAAACTGGTACGAGAGCAACAACGCCAACTACCGCAGCCGCCGCAAACTGGCGGAAGAAATCATGGATTTGTTGGGTTGCACCTACGACCCGCGGCAAACAGGCATGTTTCTGTGGGGAAAAATCCCGGACAAATACACCTGTGTAGAAGACCTGACAGAAAAAGTCCTGCACAAGGCTCGTGTCTTTATCGTGCCCGGATTTATTTTCGGCAGCAACGGCGAGCGGTTCATCCGGATATCGCTCTGCGCCAAAAATGACAAGTTGCAGGAAGCGCGGGAACGTATCCGCCAAATGATGGAAAACAACTGACAAAATAATCAAAAACAGAAACCATTCCTGCCCAAAAACAGGAAACAAATCATCAAGTATATGGACTTTGAACCTATTTCATTGCCGGATGTTCCGGCCAAAAGGCCTGTCGTTATAGCGGGTCCTTGCAGCGCAGAAACCGAAGAGCAAGTCATGAACACGGCACGCAACCTGTCGCGCCACGGTATTAAAATTTTCAGAGCAGGCATTTGGAAACCGCGCACCAAACCGGGTGGGTTTGAAGGCGTTGGCGCGGAAGGCCTGCCCTGGCTCAAACGTGTCAAGGAAGAACTCGGCATGTATGTAGCCACCGAGATAGCCACCTCCAAACATATCCGCGAGGCATTGGCCAACGATGTGGACATTCTGTGGATAGGCGCACGCACATCGGCCAACCCGTTTGCCATGCAGGAAATAGCCGATGCGCTGGAAGGCACGGATATTCCCGTCATGATCAAAAATCCCGTAAACCCGGACTTGGAACTGTGGATAGGTGCCATTGAACGCATCTACAATGCCGGTGTGCGGCGCATTGCCGCCATTCACCGCGGATTCAGCGTGTATGACAAAAACATATACCGCAACCTGCCGCAATGGCACATTCCCATCGAGCTGAAAAGGCGTTTGCCAAACCTGCCGATATTCTGCGACCCAAGTCATATTGGCGGAAAACGCGAACTGGTCGGGCCGTTGTGCCAGCAGGCAATGGACCTGAACTTCGACGGTCTGATGGTGGAAAGCCACTGCAATCCGGAAAAAGCGTGGAGCGATGCATCGCAGCAGGTGACACCCGATGTGCTGGACTTCATTCTGGATACCTTAATCATACGCGACATGAAGCAAAGTACGGAAAGCCTCGAACAACTGCGCAAGCAAATAGACACGTGCGATAACGATTTGTTGGAATTGCTGGCAAAACGCATGCGCATTTCCGAAGAAATCGGACAATACAAGAAGGAACACAACATGCCTATTTTGCAAAGCGCACGTTATGAAGAAATCCTGAGCAAACGCATTTTCCAAGCCAAATCGATGGGCATGAGCGAAGACTTTATGAAAACGGTGCTGGTTGCCATACACGAGGAATCCGTGAGGCACCAAATGGAAATCATGAAGTAAACATCAACCCTGACTGCTGCATTTAAAGACGGAAGGCGTAGCGATTTTTCAACATTCGCTACGCCTTCTGTTTCTGTTCGGAATTTTATCTGCTTAACTTATTGGTCGATTTAAATTTTAGAATAAATTACCTATTGGTTGCATTAAGTTTTAGAATAATTACTAATGAAAAGGTTGCGATGAATATCCTTTCCCATCGATGGCGAACTTTACCTCCCGACGCCCT
>CAYUYS010000079.1:0-8454 GCA_964449415.1 uncultured Paludibacteraceae bacterium
TCGTACCTTTGCAACAAAACAAAAATTAATTATGAAACAACACCGGCTGATTACCTTGGCGCTTATTCTTGTCGCCTTGTTTTTCCTGATTTTTTACCCAAACCACAAAAAGGAAACCGTGCCCTATATCCGAAACCACGGACAAGTGTTCGGAACCTATTACAACATACAGTATTCGCAAGCCGACAGCCTGGATTTGCAAAACGGCATCGACAGTTTGTTGGCGGCACTCAACCACTCGCTGTCCGTTTACGATCCGCAATCCATCATTTCGCGCGTAAACCGCAATGACACAGTGACGCTCGACGCTTATTTCGAACGCATGTACGCGCAAGCCAAGAGCGTTGCCGAGCTGACACACGGGGCGTTCGACATAACCGTGGCACCGTTAGTCAACGCCTGGGGATTCGGTTTTTCCGAAAAAGAGACCGTCACGCCCGAACACATAGACAGCCTGCTACAGTTTATCGGTCATTGGCGTTTGTATCCGGAACGCCATCATATCGTCAAAAACGACCCTCGTATCATGTTGGATGCAAGTGCCATAGCCAAAGGTTACGGCTGCGATGTGGTCGGTGAATTTCTGGCCGCCAACGGTTGCGCGAACTATCTGGTGGACATAGGCGGTGAAATAGTGGCGCACGGCAGGAATCCGGAAGGCAAACCGTGGCGCGTCGGCATCAACAAACCCATTGACGATCCGACCAACACCGTCAGTGAGATGGAAACCGTCATCCACCTGGAAGATGCCTGCATGGCCACCTCCGGCAATTACCGGCAGTTCTATTACCAAGATGGCAAAAAATACGCACACACCATCGACCCGCGTACAGGCTACCCTGTCACCCACAACCTGCTTAGCGCTACCGTCATAGCCACAACCTGCATGCGCGCCGATGCGCTGGCCACAGCTTGCATGGTGTTGGGAACAGATGAGGCGTTTGCACTCATCAACCGCCTGCCCGACACGGAATGTTTCCTGATTTATGCCGACGAACAAGGCAAAACGCAAACCATGCACACCCCGGGATTCGAAAAATACATGAAACGATAACGCGCTCTCCGGAGAAATGAGCAACAACCGGAATTTTCCAATACAGCCTTTCAGAAGTCATAAAGTAAAATAAAAAACAGATAAATACTTGCTCTACAACAGAAAATAACTACCTTTGCAGACCAAAAAGCAACTATGAAACGCAAGTTCCCGTATATTATCCTGACCGTTTTTACGGTTGTGTCGTGCAGTGATTACCAGAAATTGCTCAAAAGCAAGGATTCAGAACTGAAATACGAAAAAGCCGTTGCCTATTTTGAGAAGCAAGACTACATACGCGCCCAGACACTGTTCGATGACGTATCCAAGTATTACAGAGGGACCGAACAGGCCGGAGAAATTTTGTTCTACCTGTGTCGTTGCTATATGGGGCAAAAAGATTACTATACGGCCAGCGAATATTACAAAACATACGTAAGAACATACCCCAAAGGCCGCTACGTGACCGAAGCCAAATACATGGTAGGCTATTGCTACTATCTGGATTCGCCGGATGCACGCCTCGACCAGGCTTCCACACGCGATGCCATCGAAGCCTTGCAGGAATTCATCGACGTTTATCCGGAAAGCTCTTTTGTGCCGGAAGCCAACAAGTTGCTGGAAGAACTTGCCAACAAACTGGCTTACAAAGAGCTGCTGAGCGCACGTTTATACTACAACTTGGGAACCTACTTGGGCGACAATTACGAATCTGCCAAAATCGTGGCACAAAATGCGCTGAACAAGTATCCGTCCAACCAATATCGCGAAGAGCTCTGCTTCATCATGCTGAATTCGAAATACCAGCAAACCTTGTTGAGCGTAGATGAACGAAAAGAGGAACGCAAACAGGAAACCATTGATGAATATTACAGCTATATAGGTGAGTTTCCGGAAGGAAAATACAAGAAAAACGCCGAACGCATATTCGCGCACTTAAACAACAAATAAAACATAAATCATTTATACAACATGGATTACAGAAGATTAAAAGCTCCGACCACCACACAAACCTTGGATATGAACAAACTGAGTGAGGAAGTCGGGAATGTGTATGAGACCGTAGCCATCATAGCCATGCGTGCAAATCAAATCAGCGTTGACTTAAAAAAGGAACTGGAAGACAAATTGCAGGAATTCGCCACATCAAACGACAATATAGAAGAAGTGTTTGAAAACAAGGAACAAATAGAGGTTTCGCGCTACTACGAAAAGCTACCCAAACCGGTATTGCTCGCTACCAAAGAGTTCATTAACCACCAAATATTCTACCGCAATCCGGTCAAGGAAAAAGAAAACCTGAAATAATCCCAATCTTTCAGTATACAAAAGCACAAGGGGATAAAGGACATTTCATTCTTTATCCTTTTTTTGTAACTTTGTGCGCCGATTAGGCATAAAAACAGGTAGTCATGAATATCTTGCTTGGCATATCGGGCGGCATTGCCGCCTACAAGGTTCCGGAACTTATCCGGTTGTTCGGCAAACAAGGCGCGACCATCAAAACCGTATGTACATCAAACGCACTGCAGTTTGTTACGCCGCTCACGTTGGAAACCTTGTCGCACAACAAGGTGTATGCCGACATGTTTGCGCCCGTCGAGCAGTACAGCACTGCCCATATCGCGCTCGCCGAATGGGCCGACTGCATGATTGTTGCCCCGGCCACCGCCAACATTATCGGCAAGTTTGCCAACGGCATAGCCGACGACGCACTGAGCACTACATTTCTGGCTTTTCGCAAGACTGTATTCATCGCGCCGGCCATGAACACACACATGTATGCCCATCCCGGCGTGCAGTCGAACATAAAAAAACTGTCCGAATACGGTGTCCAAATCATTGAACCCAACGAAGGCGAACTGGCATGCGGCATCACGGGCAAGGGACGCATGAAGGAACCGGTGGAAATTGTGCGCATAGTCAATGATTTTTTCCGGCCCAAGGACTTGCTGAAGCGTAAAATTCTGATTACAGCCGGACCGACGTACGAAAAGATAGACCCTGTGCGTTTTATTGGCAACTATTCTTCAGGCAAGATGGGGTTTGCCTTGGCAGAAACATGTGCCGAACGCGGTGCCGAAGTCACGCTGATTGCCGGTCCGGTCCGGCTCCAAACCATCCACCCAAACATACGGCGCATGGATGTTGAATCAGCCGAGGAGATGTACAATGCCGCCACGGAGCAATATGCACAACACGATGGAGCCATTCTGTGTGCTGCCGTTGCCGATTTCCGTCCGGAAAAACAGGCCGAACAGAAAGTAAAACGGGGCACAGATGCCTTGACCATCACACTGCAACCAACACGGGACATTGCAGAAGCACTGGGCCGACAAAAAAACAACGGGCAATTCCTGGTGGGCTTTGCGCTGGAAACCGAACAGGAAAGCGTGCACGCACAAGAAAAAATGAAGCGCAAGCATTTTGATTTCATCGTGTTGAACTCCCTGCGCGATGCACAAGCCGGCTTTGGCTACGATACCAATAAAATCACCATTTTCCGCAATAACGGAACATCGCAAGCGTTTGATTTAAAAGACAAAAAACAAGTGGCGGAAGACATTATAGACCAACTAACGCAAATTCTGTAGACGATGAAAAAAGCAATCCTGACCATAATATGCGGCCTGCTGTGCTTGTACACACTCAAAGCACAGGAACTGAATTGTAACGTACAAATCAACTCCGACCAGATTCAGGGAACAAACAAGCAAGTTTACAACACCTTGCAGCGAACCATAAACGAATACATGAACAACCGAAAATGGACCAACATGACATTTTCGGCCTCGGAGCGCATAGAATGCGGCATGACCATTATCATTTCGCAGGCAGAGGATAATTTCTACACGGCAGAATTGCAGATACAGGCACGCCGCCCGGTGTACAATTCTTCGTACGACACGCCACTGCTCAATTTCAGGGACGAGAGTTTTTGCTTTACATATTCCGAATATGACCGAATTGAGTATCAGGAAAATGTATTTACCACAAACCTGGCAGCCATGCTGACATACTACGGTTATCTGATTATCGGATACGACATGGATTCCTTTTCGCGCTACGGAGGAACGCCTTATTTTCAGATTTGTGAGAACATTGTAAACGCCGCCCAAAGCGCAAGCCTTACCGGATGCGAGTCGGATGGCTGGAAAGCATTCAACAACCACAAAAACCGTTACGCGCTCATAAACAACCTTATGGACGAGGCTTTCAAAAAATACCGTTCCTATTTGTATGAATACCACCGGCTCGGCTTGGACGAAATGTACACCAACGTGGCCAATGGCCGCGCAAAAATGGCCGCCAACATATCCGTACTGAAAGAATGCTACAACGCACGCCTGTCAGGCATAGCCATTACGGCCTTTCTGGATGCCAAAGCGGACGAACTGGTCAATGTCTTTGCCAAAGGAACGGCACAGGAAAAGACAGATGTGTACAATGTGCTGATTTCCATAGATCCGACACGTGCTAACCTTTACGAAAAAATCGCGCAATAACATCATGCTACAATCCATATCCATATCCAACTATGCACTGATTTCAGACTTGCATATTGAATTCCAACCCGGCTTTTCGGTGATAACCGGCGAGACTGGCGCAGGGAAATCCATCATTCTGGGGGCGCTGGGCTTGGTCATGGGGCAACGAGCCGACTCAAAATCCATCACGCAAGGCGAACAGAAATGCGTCATTGAGGCCGACTTCGACATACAGGCCTACGCACTGCAAGATTTCTTCAAGGAAAACGACCTGGATTACCATCCGCAGCACTGCGTTATCCGGCGTGAACTGACAAGCAACGGCAAATCGCGCAGTTTCGTAAACGACACCCCAATCGGTCTGAACAAGCTGAAAGAACTGACCGGACAACTCATAGACATACATTCGCAACACGAAAACCTGTTGCTGAATTCAGACAAATTCCAGTTGAACGTTGTAGACACGGTGGCCCGGAATGCCGAACTGCGTACCGATTACCGAACTGCGTACCTGAATTACAGAAACATAAGCGCACAACTCCGAACCCTTCGTGAAACAGCTGCCGCGCAACGTGCCGACGCCGATTATGTCCGATTCCAACACCAACAACTGGCCGATGCAAAACTACGCAAGGGCGAACTGGCCGAACTGGAACAGGAGCTGGGGCAGTTGTCGCACGCGGAGGAAATAAAAACCGAAACCAACTATTGCTTCTGCGCCATAGACGACGATAACGGCATAAACAACCAGCTGAAGAACTGCATAAACGGCATCCGCAAAATCAGCAAGTATCTGCCCAACCTGCAAAGCATGGAGGAGCGGCTGCAAAGCGTCTACATTGAGTTGAAAGACATTGCGAACGAGACGCACGACATTGCGGAGCGCACGGAATATGACCCACAACGACAGCAGCTCATCGCCGAACGCATGGACCTTATCCACTCGCTGCTGCAAAAGCATCATCTGAACACAGAAGAAGAACTCATAGCCCTGCAAGCGGATCTTGCACAACGGATGCAGCGCATGGACTCTTATGACGAAGAGATTGCCGCATTAGAGGGCAAGGAGGCCGACTGCCTGAAGCTACTGCAGGAGAAAGCAGCGCTGCTAACACAGTCCAGAACAGCCGTCACAGACGACATAGAACAACAGCTGACGACGCAATTAGTGGGGCTGGGCATACCGCACCCGCAATTGCGCATAGCCATCACCCCCCTACCCGACTACACGGAAAGCGGTAAGGAAAGCCTGCAGTTCCTCTTTGCCGCCAACAAGAACCAAGCTCCGCGCAATGTGGCCGAGATCGCTTCCGGCGGTGAAATCTCACGCGTTATGCTATGTATAAAGTCCCTGCTTACGCAGACGCTGCCGACCATTATCTTCGATGAAATCGACACGGGAGTATCGGGAGAGGTGGCCGACAGTATGGGGAATATCATGCAGAGGATGGCCGGAAACATGCAGGTGATCAGCATTACACACCTGCCGCAAATCAGTGCTAAGGGCACGGCCCATTACAAGGTATTCAAGGTGGACAAAGCAGAACGCACCGAGACACACATAAAGGCACTGGACTACGAAGATAGGGTGCGAGAAATAGCCCAAATGATGAGTGGATCGGACATTACGCAGGCTGCTATGGACAACGCACGCCACCTACTCTCGGCCAACGGCATCAGCCAATAAGCTTCACTACCGTAGCACAAACTCAACCTCCTTGAACAGGAAGGACTGCACCTGCCCGTCGGTGGTGTGCAGCCGAAGCCTTCCGTCCGGATGAATGTCCACAATCTCCGCATCGAACACCACACCATTGGCGCGATAGGGATAGAACCCTTCGGCCCTATAGAGGTGCGCCATATACCGGCGGTGCAGCTCATCCGGGCGGGTAAGGGACAAGGCCCGTAGCTGTTGCATTTCCACCATTATTTCTTCCAAAAGAGCTTGCTTGTCGTAGCGCAGGCCGGTGGCTTGTGCGAGCGAAATGGGATTGGGTAGATGGGCGGGAAAGACCGTCTGGTTTACATTCAATCCGATGCCCACTATGGCCTGATGAATCAGCGACCCGGCCAGCTGGGTTTCTATCAGTATGCCGGCCAGTTTGCGGTGTGCACAGTAAATATCGTTCGGCCACTTGATAGTTACCTCGTCGGCATAGCGCGCGGCTACGTTCCGCATGCAGAGCGACGCTATTTTCGACAAAATAAATTGCTCACCGACAGGCAAGTCCCCTAATTTCCACAACACACTAAACAGCACATTGGCATCCGGCTCACTCTCCCAGTGATTGCCCCGCTGCCCGCGTCCGCGCGTCTGTCGGTAGGTGTATAGCGTGTAGCCATCAGGCAGGGATTGTTGGCGCGCCAACGCTGCCAGGTGGGTGCTCGTACTGTCTATCTCGGGGACAAAATGCATAGGCAAGTGTTAAGGCAAGTTGGCGGTAAGGTCGAGGAGGAAGCGCTCTATCTCGCGCTGCACCGCACGGGCGCGGGCCGCACCGTTGTTTACTATCACGCAGAAGACGTATTCGCCCTTATTGGGCAGGTGAATATAGCCGGCATAACTCTTAATGCGGCTGGTAGTGCCGCTCTTGGCTTGCACCATACCATGCAGGGGCGTATCCTTAAGGAAGCCGGACAGTGTGCCGCTCTCGCCGGACACCGGAAGGGTATTTAAGAACTCATCTTTATAGCTACTGGCTTGCAACATATAGGTAAGCACATCCACAAAGATACGGGCGGAGAGGGCGTTCTGTGGCGCTAATCCGGAGCCATCGCATACGAAGGCAGGAGATAGGTCAATTAGGCGAACTTTCCAGAACTGTTTGATAATATCCACCGAGCCCTTTATCGTAGCCGGCACGCCGGCAAGGCTGCCTAAGTACCTGAATATTTGCTCCGCATAATGGTTGTTACTCTGGAAGTTCGTTTCCTTAATAATCGCACTCAGTGCGGGCGACTTGTGCGTGTAAATCAGCTTGCGCGTTGCTGCGGATGGTTCGGTAATGTAGCCGGCGGAGTTGCTGACCTCTATGCCCGCAGTCTTCAGTTGCGCAGTCAGGTGTTTGGCCAGCAATAAGCCGGGATTGGGGATGTCTCCCCGCAGGCTAAAGAGGCCCTGATTAGCCGGTACAGAGCCCACCAAGTAGCGTCGGTTGGAGAAGGGCAGTCCGTGCACATAGGCCCCCTCATGATCCTTAGCCTTACAGACAATGTGATTCTCAAATTCAACGTCGAGTACGGCCGGAGTGGTCTTCATCACAGTAGCTATAGTGCCCACCGCTCCCGACATAAGTTGTATGTTCATGGTGTTGTCCATATACGACAGCGCAGAGATAGATGGCGCGTAATAATTACCTATGTCTTCCCATATCCATTGGGGGTTGATGGCCTCGTCATTATGAAAGAAGGATATGTCGGCTATAACACTACCCTTTATCTGCCTTATACCTGCATTGCGAATCTCCCTTACCCATACGTTGAGGAAGTTACGGTTACCTGTTTTGTACGACCCAATAGTAGGATCGCCGGTGCCGCGTATGTATAAGTTGCCGTGCAGTACGCCATTCTCCAACGTCCCATCCATCTCCAAATAGGTCTCAAACTTAAAGTCAGGGCCAAGCATTTCCATAGCCGTAGCGGTGGTTATCACCTTCATGATAGATGCCGGCGGAGTAGCGTTGTTGCTTCGAAAGTCTGCGACCACACGGCCCGTCTCTATATGCTTTACTAATAGACTGACTGTCGCATTCTTTGTAATGGACGATGAAGTAAAACTGTCCACCACATTGTTGGCGCACAAGGCCTGCACCGAGCCGGCCAGGAGGGCGGACAAAAGGAGTTGTTTATACACTTGCATAGGCGTATCTGTTTTTCACATTATGCTTGCAAAGTTATGAAAAAATATTCATATATCCATACATTATATATATG
>CAYUYS010000080.1:0-8259 GCA_964449415.1 uncultured Paludibacteraceae bacterium
CATTGTGCGCATCGTTGGTGGCTTGTACGGACAACCGGCAGGCACAGCAAACGCCTGAGATAGAAAACTTTGACTATATGGTGGACAAATTTTACGATCTGCAGATTCTGCGTTACCGCGTTCCCGATTTCGAATCGCTGACACTACAACAAAAAGAGCTGCTGTATTACCTGACGCAGGCCGCTCTGGAAGGGCGCGACATTTTGTACGACCAGAATTGCAAATACAACCTTTGCATCCGGCGCACCCTGGAAGCCGTGTATGAAAATTATCCGGGCGACAAGTCGTCGGAAGATTTCCTGCACATGGAAAAATACCTGAAACGCATCTGGTTTTCCAACGGCATTCACCACCATTATTCGGGCGACAAATTCATACCTGATTTTTCGGCCGATTTCTTTGCGGATGCCGTGAAAAGCATTGATGCCGGCCTGCTGCCTTTGCAGGTTGGAGAAACGGCGGATGAGCTGATTGCGAAACTAACGCCGGTCATGTTTGACCCGAACGTACTGGCCAAGCGCACAAACCAGGCACCGGACGTGGATCTGATTGTAACGTCGGCCAACAATTATTACGAAGGAGTGACCCAAGCCGAGGCCGAAGCATTTTATAACAACATGAAAGACCTGACCGATGAAACGCCCATTTCCTATGGTTTAAATTCTAAATTGGTGAAAGAAAACGGCGTGTTGGTAGAAAAAACATACAAAGTCGGCGGATTGTACACGGAAGCACTGGAACGCGTGGTGGGCTGGCTGGAAAAAGCAGCTGCCGTTGCGGAAAACGACAAGCAGAAGGAAGTCATAGAAACGCTGATAGCTTTCAACAAAACCGGCGATCTGAAAACATTCGACGCGTATTGCATCAAGTGGGTTTATGACGTGGATTCGCGCATTGATTTTGTAAACGGTTTCACGGAAACCTATGGCGATCCGCTGGGCATGAAGGCAAGTTGGGAATCAGTGGTCAATTTCAAAAATCTGGCAGCAACGGAACGCACAGCCAAAATCAGTGCCAACGCACAATGGTTCGAAGACCATTCGCCGGTTGCCGCCGAATTCAAGAAATCTGACGTAAAAGGCATTACAGCCAAGGTTATTACAGCTGCCATGCTGGGAGGCGACTGCTATCCGGCCACTCCCATCGGCATCAATCTGCCCAACTCCAACTGGATACGCCGCGACCACGGCTCCAAGTCCGTAACTATCGAAAACATTATGGAAGCCTACGCACAGGCCGCTCTGGGCAATGGGTTTGCGGAAGAATTTATATGGAGCGATACGGAAATTGCACGCCACAACACATACGGATACCTGACAGACAATCTGCATACGGACTTGCACGAATGTCTGGGACACGGCTCCGGAAAACTGTTGCCGGGAGTGGATGGAGATGCCTTGAAAGCCTATGGCGCAACCATCGAAGAAGCGCGCGCCGACTTGTTTGGCCTATATTACGTGGCCGACCCGAAACTGCTCGAACTTGGGCTCGTGCCCGACATGGAAGCCTATAAAGCCCAATATTACGACTACATGATGAATGGCGCCATGACCCAGCTGGTCCGCATTGAAAAAGGAAAAACCATTGAAGAATCGCACATGCGCAACCGGCAGCTTATTGCCTTGTGGTGCCTCGAAAAAGGCGCACCCGACAAAGTCGTGGAATGGCAGAAACGCGATGGAAAAACCTATTTGGTGGTGAACGATTACGACAAACTGCGCACGCTTTTCGGACAGTTGCTTGCCGAAATACAACGCATAAAATCCACCGGCGACTTTGAGGCTGCCAAACAATTGGTAGAAACGTATGCCGTCCAAGTTAATCCGGAGCTGCACGAAGAAGTATTGGCGCGTTATGCCGAACTCCATCTGGCACCTTATTCCGGTTTTGTGAACCCTGTGTACACACCCGTTGTCAGCAATGGGAAAATAACCGACGTGCAGATCGACTATTCCGAAGGATATGTAGAACAACATCTGCGCTATTCCAGAGACTATTCCACATTACCGACTTTTAACTGAAAGCCGTTATTATGAAACACAAAGATCTGATAACCAACCTGCAACAACAAACCGACCTGCGGGAAGAACAAGTCAACGAACTCTTGCAGACAACCATCGACACAATGGTTGAGTTGTTGACTGAAAACAAAACCATATCCATACAAGGCTTCGGCACATTGGAAGTGCGTAAAAAAAATGAACGGATATCCGTACATCCCGGAACGGGCGTGCGCATGCTCGTACCGCCGAAACTGGCGCTTAATTTCAAGCAAAGTCCGGCCTTGAAGGAAAAACTTAAAAATATACGGCTATGAAAAAGGCGGACAAGACAAGTATAAACGAACTGGCCCAACTGATGGCCGAAAAAACCGGACAAAGCCAGAGTGTTATTGACAACTTCCTGAAACAACTGTTTGACACCATCGAAAACGGTCTGCAGACGGACGCTGTCGTGAAAATCAACAATTTCGGCTCGTTCAAACTGCAATGGAACGCCCCCCGCAAAAGCGTTGATGTCAATACGGGCGAAGATATCCTGATAGAAGGTTACAACAAGGTTGTTTTTCAGCCGGAAACATTCCTGAAAGAAAAAATAAACGAACCTTTTGCGCATCTGGAAACGGTAATCTTGGATGAAGACCGCCTACCGGAACAACAAAAAAAGGAAGACATCCCGCTGCAGAAGCTGGACAGACAAGCCGAAGAAATTAAAGACATCCTGGCCGACATACAGGAGCTGGATGCCGGACAGCAAACAGAACCCAACGCCCCCTCCACCGCAGAAACGCAGGAACAAGACACACCGGACACAGACACGCCCAACACAGATAACGTATCGAGCGAACAACAGCCGGAAATAATCCATGCTTCCGACACGGAAACGGTCGATACAGATCTCTACAAGACAGAAACAACACAAACAACATACACAAACTACGATATAACAAAAACAAACTACATGCAAACACAACCGACGATAGAAGAACTTGGTGTAAAAAAACCGGCAAAATCCGGAAGAGGCTGGAAAATATTTGGCTTGATAATCATTGTCATCATCTGCCTTTCGGTTGTTCTGTACTTTGTGTTCCAAAAACAGATAGAAAGTTGGGTAGAAAACTATTTGAACAAAATTTCCCAAACGGAAATAGTTGCCGAACCGGAATCGGAACCGGAGCTCGCTCCTGTTGTTACTCCGGAGCCCGTTTCTATATTCGACCGGCCGCGCATCTATACGGAATTTATCACAACAGAACGCCTCACCTATGGCAGCCGTCTGGCATGGCTTTCCACAAAATATTACGGTTCACCCTATTTCTGGGTATATATCTACGAAGCAAACAAAGACTATATCCCGGATCCGAACCACGTGCAGATCGGAACACCGGTCAAGGTGCCGAAACTGGATCCGGCATTGATAGATGCCGATAATCCGCAATGCCTTGAATATGCCCGCAAACTACACGAGCAGTATGTGAAATAAGGCCACAAGCAGAAAAAACGAAGCAGGCAAGCACCGGATTTACCAGCGCTTGCCTGCCTTTTTGTTTTAAAAAAACTGCGAAGTCCTATCAGAACTTGGCATTGTGCATGTCACCTGTTTCGGCAAATGCCTTGTGCATGGCAAAACAGGTATCCATGTTCATCGGTGTATGCGCCTTGGGAGCCGATGTCAGATAAGCGCGCAAGGCTTCGCGGTAATCCGGTGCGACACAGTTTTCAATAATGGTTTCCGCACGCTGAATGGGCGATTTGCCGCGCAAGTCGGCCACACCGTACTCAGTTACCAGTACTTTTACGGAATGTTCCGAGTGGTCAAGATGAGAAACCATTGGCACAATGGCACTTATCTTGCCGCCTTTGGCCGTGCTTGGCGTCGTAAAGATGGAAATGTAGGCATTGCGCGTAAAGTCACCCGAACCGCCTATGCCGTTCATCATTTTTGT
Organism: uncultured Paludibacteraceae bacterium; assembly: GCA_964449415.1. Taxonomy (GTDB): domain Bacteria; phylum Bacteroidota; class Bacteroidia; order Bacteroidales; family Paludibacteraceae; genus CALUNA01. Next base: position 3,947 of record CAYUYS010000080.1, read on the forward strand.
ACCCAACACGTGTGTGCTGTTGATGTTGCCGAAAATGTCCGCTTCGAGTGCCGTGTTGATGGTAATCAAGCCCAAGCGGCGGGCCACTTCCGGACTGTTCGAGATTTCCTGGGGACGCAACACGATACGTTGTTTGAAGAAATCGATGTCACCGTAAATCTCGTCTAATTTTTCGGCGGAGACAGTCAGCGAGCAACCGCTGGCATATTTCACGCGGCCTTCTTTCATCAGGGAAATAACAGCATCCTGTATCACTTCGGTATACATTTCAAACGCCGGGATATGCGGGTTTGCACCCAATGCTCCTAAAACGGCATTGGCAATATTGCCCACACCCGACTGTATGGGCAGGAACGAAGACGGAATGCGGCCTGCTTTTATTTCCGCTTCCAAGAACGCGGCCACGTTGGCACCGATTTTTTCCGTTATAGGGTCGGTCGGAGCAAAACCTCCTACTTCGTTGGGTTGGTTGGTTTCGACAACGCACAAAATCTTGGCCGGATCAACTTTCACGCAATCGCTTCCAATGCGGTCCGAAACGCGGTAAACCGGAATGGCTTCGCGGCAGGGCGGATCAAGCGGTTCGTAAATGTCGTGCATGCCGCGCATGGTTTCCGGGCAGGCACGATTCAATTCAACGATTATATGGTCGGCCATGTTGCAAATGGTCGGCAGGATGCCTACACCCGACGTGGGCACAATTTCGCCTTCGGCCGTTAGCTGGCAGGCTTCTACTACGGCAAATTTGGGTTTGGGAAGAAATCCGTAACGCAGTTCTTGCGCCAAGTGCGACAAATGCATGTCAAAATAATGTGCTTCCTGTGCATTAAGCAAGGTGCGCAGGTCTTTGCTCGACTGATAGGGTGTCCGAAACAGAACGGCCTTGGCGCGCGCCAGAGCACCATCAAGCGAATCGCCGGTGCTGGCCCCCGCATAGATGCCGATTTTAAAATCTTGGCCCGCTTCGTGCAAGGCTTTGGCACGTTCTGCTATGGCCGTGGGTACTACCTTGGGTGCACCCGCAGGCGTAAAACCGCTGAATCCGACCATATCGCCGTGCTGAATGTAGCTTGCCGCCTCCTCGGCGGATACAAATTTGTACTGATTTTTCATTTTTTTACTGCTTATGTGTCTTATATACGCTTGTTACTCAAATAAGTCTGCAAAAGTACTACTTTTTAAAACGTCGTGCAATAAATTTGTCACATGTTTTTATTACTTTTGTGTCGTATTTTTTGATTTGAGTGTATGCCAACATTTCGTAAAAACGCATGCTATGCCGCCTTTATGGGCTTGATGCTTGTTTCGTGCAGCCCTGCCCCCCGCGAACTCAGACAGGCGACATCCACAGCCCTGCCGGTCGACAGTAGCTATGACCAAGTGTCCGATTCTACTTATATCCGCGTATTGGAACCCATCAAAGCGGATTTGGACAAGAAAATGAGCGCGCTAATCGGCTTTGCTGCCGGGCCGCTGACTGTAGACAAACCCGAAAGCACCTTGTCCAACTGGGCGAGCGATGTGCTGCGCACCGCCGCAAAACCTTATTGCAACGAACGCCAAGCCGATGTAGCCATCGTTAACTTGGGAGGATTGCGTTGCGACATTCCGGCCGGACCCATTCTGTTGCGCCAAATCTACGAACTGATGCCCTTCGATAACAAACTGGTCATCCTGACCCTGAAAGGCGCGGATATACTGGAACTGTGCAACCTGTTTGCCCAAGCGGGCGGAGAAGGCATTTCCGGCATACGGATGACAATAAACGGCGGCAAAGCGCAGCACGTCACCATCGACGGGCGCAATATCAATCCCGAACAGGAATACACCATTGCCACAAGTGATTACCTCGCCGGCGGAAACGACAACATGATGCCGCTGGCAAATTATACATCACGGATAGAAACAGGCATGACCATACGCGACATCTTCATTGATTTTATCCGGCACGAAACGGGCGCCGGAAGGCCAATTGCGGCCTCTGTAGATGGACGCACAACCATAATACAATAACCAAAAACCCTTTTAACAAGAAAATTATGAAACGCAAACTGACAATCGCATTAGTTGCCCACGACCAACGCAAAGCCGACATGGTGGAATGGGCCGTATTCAATGCCTCAACGCTTTCGCAGCACGATATCGTAGGTACCGGCACTACCGGCACCCTGATAAAAAAAGCGTTTGAAGAACGCGGACTGGATCTGAACATCCACTGCATGAATTCCGGGCCTTTGGGCGGCGATGCGGAAATAGCTGCCATGGTGGTACGCCACGAAATAGATCTGGCTATTTTCCTCATTGACGACCTGAACGCACAACCGCACGAAGCCGACATACAAATGTTGTTGCGCCAGTGCCGCGTACACAATGTGCCCATTGCATGCAACCGCTACAGTGCCGACCTGATGATAACCAGCACCTTGTGGGACGATGAAACCTACGTGCCGCTACAACCGAAATACGTGCCTTTTGAACGTTAAAAACAACCGAGATGCCTTATTGTATGAAACGGACCTTACTGTCGGCTTGCCTGCTTGCCGGTATGCTTGCCTGCACACCGCGGCCCAAGGAACTGACCATTCTGCACACCAACGACACACACAGCCAGGTGGAACCCCTCGATGCAAAAGTGACCAACGGAAACCTGGGCGGATATGTGCGGCGGATGGAAATGATTGACCGTTACCGGCAAACAGACAATGTCTTGCTGGTCGATGCCGGCGATTTCTGCCAAGGAACACCCTACTTCAACCTCTACCACGGGCGCATAGAAGTGGATGCCATGAACAGGATGGGCTACGATGCTGCCACGCTCGGAAACCATGAATTTGACAACGGCGTGGACACGCTGGCCGTCATTCTGAAACAGGCCGCCTTCCCGATTGTCTGCACCAACTACGACGTGCAAGGCACGGCACTCGAAGAAATAGTGAAGCCTTATTGCATCGTGGAAAAACAAGGACTGAAAATCGGCATCATCGGCCTGACCGTCGACCTGAACGGACTGACACTGGCCCAAAACTACGCCGGCCTGACCTATCGGGAACCCATACAGGCAGCCAACGACAAGGCAGCCTTCCTGAAACAAACGGAAAAATGCGACTTGGTCGTGTGCCTCTCGCACTTGGGATACGACGAGCCTCCGGTCTGCGACTTGGATCTGGCACGCAACAGCAAGGACATTGATGTGATTATAGGCGGACACACGCACACCCTAGTGGTCAACGAAAAAGTGCCCAACCTGCTCGGCGACTCCGTGCTGATTGCACAAATGGGCAAAAGCGGAGCCTACCTGGGATGCATAAAATTGCAATTTAACTGATTTTTTATCGCAGAAGTATTGTATGTATTGAAAACTTTTTCTACATTTACCACCCTTTAAGATAGTGGCAGCAATGGAAAAGCAAACAAGATGAAACAAACCTAACTCCTGATATTTTCAGGAATGACAGGAATAAATAAACTTTTTTTCACTAATCTCCTAAATCAACATATCATGAAAACAGCTACATTTTTAAAAGCAACATTAACAGCGACGACGCTCGTGGCAGGAAGCTGTTTGTTTGGACATGCTCAAGCTGCAACACAGGCCACAGTTTCTAAGGGCGATACACAAGTCACACTGACAAATCCGAATGTAACCGCGTCAGAAACTACCATTACCTGCAACTTCTCTACTTACGAATGGGCCAATGGAACTGAGCTGGTGGAAACTATCGTGACTCTGAGTGACGGAACTACTATTTCATTTGCAAAGGAAGGCGGACGAACTACTCCCAAATACTACGAAGACGGCACCGCAGTGCGCCTATACGCCCTCAACAGCATGACCATTACCGGTTCGGCTGCCATAGCAAAAGTCATTATCACTTGTGTTAGTGGCAATCTTGGCAACGAAACACTCTATGCAACCGTTTCCGGCAACACGTGGAAAGTTGTCAATGACCATACGTCAAACAGCGGAGGAACACAATTATATGTCCAATCACTTGAAATCGTATATGCAGCATTTTATGCGTCGGTAGACGAGCTTGCATTCGGGGATGTAGAAATCAACCAGCCTGAAGAACTGACATTTACACTCAGTGGCACAAACCTGACGGCAGATGCTACACTGGCCATTTCCGGCACCGATGCAGCAGCCATGTTCTCCGTTTCGCCTGAAAATGTTACACAAAATGAGGGTACGATGGCAGAAACGACCATCACCGTAACATACACGCCAACGGAAACAGGCGAACATACAGCAACTTTGACCATTACCAGCGGTGACTTGGTTTCGAACATTTCATTGAGCGGTACGGGTATTC
>CAYUYS010000081.1:0-8218 GCA_964449415.1 uncultured Paludibacteraceae bacterium
AATGACAGCGGTTTCCGTGATTTTGGTAGAAATATTCAAAATTCATATACAAGATTCCGGCTAAAATTGCTATCTTTGCCCCTAGAAAACTAAAACCAATTGTTATATGAAAAACGGAATAATTGTAGCGTGTGTTACATTCGCATTCGCATTAAACAGTACCATAACTATGTCACAAGAAAAAATCGTACAGACTGCCGGACGCGACCAGCTCGGCGAATTTGCTCCCAAATTTGCAGAACTCAACGATGATGTACTTTTCGGCGAGGTGTGGAGCCGTACAGATAAACTGGGTTTGCGCGACCGTAGCCTTGTAACCATCACTTCTCTTGTCAGCCAAGGTATTACCGACAGTTCGCTGACTTATCATCTTCAGACAGCCCGGCAAAACGGAATTACCCGTACGGAAATAGCCGAGATACTTACGCACATTGGTTTTTATGCAGGCTGGCCGAAAGCATGGGCCGCATTCCGGCTTGCCAAGGATGTGTGGGCAGATGACATTGCCGGTGAGGATGCAAGAGCCGCTTTTCAGCGCAGCATGATTTTCCCGATAGGAGAACCGAATGACGCTTATGCAAAATACTTTGTCGGGAAAAGCTATCTCGCACCGATTTCCACAGAGCAGGTCGTGGTTTCCAATGTCACGTTTGAGCCCGGTTGCCGTAACAACTGGCATATTCATCGCGCAACTGTTGGCGGCGGCCAGATGCTGGTGGGTGTGGCCGGACGCGGCTGGTATCAGGAAGAAGGCAAACCTGCCGTAGAAATCCTTCCCGGAACGGTTATTCACATTCCCGCCAACATAAAACACTGGCATGGAGCGGCTTCCGATAGCTGGTTTGCGCATTTGGCATTTGAAGTGCCCGGAGAAAATACGGCCAACGAGTGGCTGGAGCCTGTTGCGGTGGAGGAATACAATAAACTGAAGTAACCCTGCAAATTCTACCTTGTATTATCCCGTCCTCGGCAAATATTTCCCGAAAAAAACGTAAAAATAAATATTTTCAGAATCATTTCAGAATCTTTCGTTACGTTTGCAACGCAAAATGATTAACCACGTATAATTCTAAAAGACATGTCAGTTATGAAAAAAGCAGGTTTTATCGCCCTGGCCGCTGTAACTTTGTTCAGTTGCGAGACATTTGCAGACTATGACAGAATGGTTCAATTCGAGTCTTTGCCCACACAGGTACAAACATTCGTCACTACCCATTTTAACGGATATGGTGTTGCCTATGCAAAAGAAGAACGGGAAGCGCTTGTGATTACGGGATACGAAGTTATGTTCGCAACCGGTGAGAAAGTTGAATTTGATCGTACTTGTGAGTGGGAAGAGGTGGAATGCAAATATTCGGCTGTGCCGGCAAGTGTTGTTCCCACCCAGATAAGTGAGTTTGTACTTCAGAGACATCCGAATGCCAAAATCGTGAAGATAAGTCGTGACCGTTGGGATTACGAAGTAGATTTGAACATTGGTCTGGAATTGAAATTCGACTTACGCTTTAACTTTATTGGCTACGATGATTGAGGGTTGACTTATCAACTTTATGGAAGGTCAGGCAGAAGAAACGGGATTTTTTCTGCCTGATGTCGTTTTATGTCCCAAGTTCCGGAATCGTGTTATTGTTCACAAGTTTTTTCTGCCTTGCTTTTTCCGGTTATGATGTTTGTGTTACTTTTGCAGGAAGAAAACCGAAAAAAGCTATGTTGAACGAGCAGGTGTTGGAAAAACTGAAAGTATTGGCTGATGCGGCCAAATATGATGTTTCCTGTGCGTCGAGTGGCACCGTGCGTCGGAATCGTTCGGGCGGTCTGGGCAATACGGTAGGCGGGTGGGGGATATGCCACAGTTTTGCCGATGACGGACGTTGCATTTCCTTGTTGAAAATCATGCTCACGAATGTTTGCATGTACGATTGTGCGTATTGTATCAACCGGCGTAGCAATGACATTCGGCGTGCTACTTTCACGGTGGCGGAGTTGGTGGAACTGACCGTTGAATTTTATCGCCGCAATTACATCGAAGGGTTATTTTTGAGTTCCGGAGTCGTCCGCAATCCTGATTATACAATGGAACGTATGGTGGCCGTTGCTCGAGAGTTGCGTACCGTGCATCGGTTTAACGGCTATATCCATTTGAAAAGCATTCCCGGAGCCACGCAGGAACTTGTGCGTCAGGCCGGCCTGTATGCCGACCGTTTGAGCGTGAATGTGGAAATTCCTACGGATGAACATTTGCGGCGGCTGGCACCGGAGAAGAATCAGGAAAGCGTTTACCAACCGATGAAATACATACACCAAGGTGTGTTGGAAAGTGCCGAAGAGCGTAAAAAGCATAGACACGCCCCCCGCTTCGCACCCGCCGGTCAGAGCACGCAAATGATAGTGGGCGCAACCCCCGAAACCGACCGGGAGATTTTGCGCCTGTCGTCCGCCTTGTACCGTCGTCCGTCCATTAAACGCGTATATTATTCGGGCTATGTGTCCATAAATACGTACGACAACCGCTTGCCTGTCTTGAAGCAGCCGCCCTTGGTCCGCGAACACAGGCTCTATCAAGCCGACTGGCTGTTGAGGTTTTACCGTTTCAAGGTGGAGGAAATTGTTGATGAATCCGGCCCGAATCTGGATTTGGAGATCGACCCGAAACTCGCGTGGGCATTGCGTCATCCGGAATTTTTTCCTGTGGACATTAACCGTGCGGATTATGATTTGTTGTTGCGTGTGCCGGGCATAGGGGTCAAATCGGCAAAACTGATTGCGGCTTCGCGCCGCTTTTCCCGTTTGAATGCAACGCAATTGAAGAAAATGGGCGTTGTCATGAAAAAGGCGCGATATTTCATAACCTGCCGCGAACTGCCCGTTGCCGAAACCGTAAATGAGTTGAAGCCGGAAAACGTACGGGCGTTGTTGGTACAAGCTCCTCGAAAAGCAGAAACGTATGGACAATTGGCATTGCGTTTCGAGTAAGGAATGCAGCGGGAATTCGGACTTGTAAATTGGGAAACGTATGGACAAATATATTGCCGTTCTAAAAAAATATTGGGGTTACGAAACCTTTCGTCCGTTGCAGGATGAGATTATCCACAGCATCGGCAGCGGCCGCGACACACTGGGTTTGATGCCGACTGGAGGCGGAAAATCGTTGACATTCCAAGTGCCCACCATGGCTATGGAAGGGATGTGCCTGGTGGTTACGCCTTTGATTGCTTTGATGAAAGACCAAGTGTCCAACTTGCAGGAGCGGGGCATCAAAGCTGTGGCCATTTATGCAGGTCTGGACAGTCAGACCATTTCCCGTTTGTTGGACAATTGCATTTATGGCGGTTACAAATTCTTGTATGTCTCGCCGGAACGTTTGTCTACGATGTCGTTTCAGGAACGTTTGCCCCACATGCCGATTTCTCTGATTGCCGTGGATGAAAGCCATTGCATATCGCAATGGGGCTACGATTTCCGTCCATCCTATCTGCATATCGCCGATATACGCGAGCAATTGCCTGATGTTCCGGTACTTGCCCTTACTGCCACGGCTACTCCGGATGTAGTGGAGGACATACAGGACAAATTGAAGTTCAGGGAGCGGAATGTTTTCCGGCAGAGTTTTGCCCGTTCTAACCTGGCTTATGTCGTGCGGCATTCGGAAGACAAAAACCGGCAATTGTTGAAAATCTTGCACAATGTTCCCGGCACATCGGTCGTGTATGTGCGTAACCGGAAACGCACGCGGGAAGTCGCCGAGTTTTTGCAGCAAAACGGCATTTCCGCAGAACATTTCCACGCCGGCCTTTCCAACGAAGACAAGGATGCCAGACAAGTGCGCTGGAAAACGGATGTTACGCGGGTCATTGTCGCAACGAATGCTTTTGGCATGGGCATAGACAAACCCGATGTGCGCACGGTAGTGCATTTGGATTTGCCGGATACGTTGGAGGCTTATTTTCAGGAGGCCGGCCGCGCTGGGCGTGACAGGAAAAAAGCGTATGCGGTATTGCTGTATAATGCAACCGATGCCGCCAAAGTGAAAAAGCGCATAGCCGACAATTTTCCGGAAAAGAAATTCGTGCGGCGTGTGTACGATGCCATCGGCAATTATCTTCAGGTTGGGGCAGGTTCGGGCTTGGACAAGATGTTTGCGTTTGACATGAGCGATTTTTGCCAGAAATTCCATTTCCCCGTTTTGCCGACTTATGGCGCACTGAAAATATTGCAGCAAGCCGGTTATCTGGAATTAACAGATGAGCAGGATTCATCAACGTTAGTCATGTTCAAGGTCAACAAGGATGAATTGTACACGTTTCGCAACACCGAATTGCAGGATAACCTGATTCGAATATTGTTGCGTTCGTACACCGGTATGTTTGCAGAGCCGGCGCGTATTCGCGAAGAAACCATTGCACAACGCATGGGCGTAGATGTCGGTGTGCTGCACGACAATTTGTTGGCATTGGCCCGAAACGGCATCATTACGTATATTCCGCGACGCAAAACGCCTTATCTGGTCTTTTTGCAGGAACGTGAATTGCCCGGAAACATCGTACTGTCGAATGAGGTGTACAAAAAACGCAAGAAGCGTTATACCAACCGTTTACAAAGCGTGTTGGAATATGCGCAACAACAAAATTTTTGCCGGAGCCAGCTGTTGCTTTCGTATTTTGGCGAGCAGGGTGCGCCTTGTTGTGGCGTTTGCGATGTGTGTCTGGCCAAGCGGGAGCATTTGCACGATGATGAATATGAACGCATACGGCAAAAAATCATATCGTTGTTGCAACAGCAACCGTTGGCCATGCGTGCTTTGCTTGACAGGGTGGGTGTACAAGAAGCCAAGTTGCTGAAAGTCATACGTCTGATGCAAGACGAAGGCGAGTTGCGACTCGATGACATCTGCCGCTTCGTATGGAAGGGAAAATAGCGTTTGGCAAGTTGTTGTGTTCTTTTTGCGCTCGTCGGAAAGTAATCTTCTATTTTCTTGCAAAAAAACTCCTGACTATTTGTAGGTTAAAATAAATGTTGTATTTTTGCAGTCCGTTTATTATCCCAATGAATAGGGCGTTCGTGGTTTTGTAATTTCTTGATTTTGTTCCGATTAGCCTCTTTCAAAACAAGCAATGGAAACTTCGGATGCTTATTGATTAACTAATTAATAAAACAAATAAAGGTGAATACTTTAAGTTTTAAGACCGTTTCTGTGAACAAAGCAACGGCACAGAAAGAATGGGTTTTAGTCGATGCGACCGATTTGGTATTGGGACGTATGTGCTCGAAAGTGGCCAAACTGCTGCGCGGCAAATACAAACCGAGTTTTACTCCGCATGTTGATTGCGGCGACAACGTCATCATTATCAATGCTGACAAAATTCAACTGACCGGTAACAAATGGACGGGACGTGTTTATCTGCGTCATACCGGCTACCCCGGCGGGCAACGCGAATTTACGCCGGCCGACTTGTTTGCCAAATCGCCGGAGCGCCTGATAAAGAAAGTGGTAAAAGGCATGCTGCCCAAGAACCGCCTTGGCGACAAACTGCTCGGCAATCTGTATGTGTTTGCCGGTTCGGAACACAACATGCAAGCTCAACAACCCAAACAAATCGATTTAAATTCACTCAAATAATTTAGAAACATGGAAGTAATAAATGCCATAGGAAGAAGAAAAGCGGCAGTTGCCCGTGTTTTCGTTCGTGAAGGAAGTGGTAAAATTACCATTAATAAACGCGACCTCGCAGTTTATTTCCCATCGCCTCTTTTGCAATATGTGGTAAAACAACCGTTGGAAAAATTGGGCGTTACGGAAAAATATGATATCAAGGTTAATTTGAACGGTGGCGGTTTCAATGGCCAAGCCGGCGCGTTGCGTCTGGCAATAGCCCGTGCTTTGGTGAAAATCAATGCGGAAGACAAGCCCGCTTTGAAATCGGAAGGCTTCATGACACGCGACCCGCGCGAAGTGGAACGCAAAAAACCGGGACGTCCAAAAGCACGCAAACGCTTCCAATTCTCCAAACGTTAATATCCATCTCCAAAGTACGTCTGTTGCCGCATAATCCGCACAACGGACGGAACACGGAGAAAAAAAGCAAGTTTAGTATCTAAATTGTACAGACTTCCTCGTTGAGGAACTACCGTGCAATTGAATTTTACAGAATGTAAACATTAATAAAAAGAAAAATGCCAAGAACAAATTTTGAACAATTGTTAGAAGCAGGTTGTCATTTCGGACACCTGAAACGCAAATGGAATCCGGCTATGGCTCCTTACATCTTCATGGAACGTAACGGAATCCATATCATCGATTTGAACAAAACCATAGTTAAGATTGATGAAGCAGCCGCTGCCGCACGCCAGATTGCCAAATCAGGACGCAGAATATTGTTTGTGGCCACCAAAAAGCAGGCGAAGGACATTGTGAGCGCCAAAGCGGCCGAAATCGGAATGCCGTATATTACCGAGCGCTGGGCCGGTGGTATGCTGACCAATTTTCCGACCATCCGCAAGGCCATCAAGAAAATGGCCACGATTGACAAAATGGCCACGGATGGAACATTTGACAATATATCCAAGCGCGAAAAACTGCAGATTACCCGCCAGCGTGAAAAATTAGAGAAAAACTTGGGCTCTATCGTTGATTTGACGCGTCTGCCCTCCGCTTTGTTCGTTGTGGATGTGATGAAAGAAAACATTGCGGTACGCGAAGCACAACGTCTGGGTATTCCTGTGTTCGGTATCGTGGACACGAACTCCGATCCGAACGGAATCGACTTTGTTATTCCCGCCAACGATGATGCCACCAAATCGATAGAAGTAATCTTGACGGCTATCGTAGAAGCTATCAAGGAAGGAATTGAAGAGCGCAAAATAGAGCGCGCCGATACGGACGCAAATGCAGAATCGGACGAAATGCCCGCAGAGCACAGGGAACGGAAGCCGCGCGCAGCCAAACGCCCGAGAGTTCGCAAAGAAAACAAGGAAACCGATGAGGCAACAAGTGAATCTGCCCATACGGAGACATCGGCAAGTGAACCCGCTGCAGAAACGGCAGAATAGAATAACAACACAAAGCCAAGGGTTGAGCGCGGAGCTCGGCTCTTGGTTCTTCTTACAATAACAAATAAACAAAAGAGATTATGGCTGTAACATTAGCAGATATTTCGAAATTGCGTAACATGACCGGTGCCGGCATGATGGATTGCAAAAATGCACTGAACGAGGCCAACGGCGATTTTGAAAAAGCAGTAGAAATTATTCGTAAAAAAGGGCAGGCCATTGCTGCCAAACGCAGTGACCGTGAGGCAGCAGAAGGTTGCGTGTTGGCAAAAGCCGAAGGCGGTTTTGCCGCAGTGCTGGCACTGAAATGCGAAACGGACTTCGTTGCCAAAAACGAAGATTTTGTGGCTTTGACCAAATATATTCTGGACATAGCAATGACCGACAAGCCGGCATCGCTGGAAGAACTGAAAGCAATTGTGCGCGAAGGCCGTACCGTTGCCGATATGGTTACGGAGCGCTCCGGCATTACAGGCGAAAAAATGGAGCTCGACTATTACGAGTTTGTAAACGGTGGCACGACCACGGCTTACATACATCCGGGCAACAAATTGGCTACTATCGTTGCCTTCAAGGAAGAAAATGCCGAATATGAAACCATTCACGGCGTGGCCATGCAGGTTGCCGCCATGAATCCGGTGTCTTTGGACCGTGATTCCGTGCCGGCCAAGATTATTGAAACCGAATTGGAAATCGGACGCGAAAAAGCACGTCAGGAAGGCAAACCGGAAAATATGCTGGACAAGATTGCACAAGGCCGCCTGAACAAATTCTTCCAAGAGTCCACTTTGCTGGAACAGGCATATATCATGGACAACAAAACACCTATCAAGGATTTGCTGAAAGCCAAAGGCATTACGGCAACCGACTTCAAGCGCGTAACGCTGAATCAAGAGTAAAAAGTCGTCGCTACTATAATAAAAAGAGCGTAACCAACATAATGGTTGCGCTTTTTTTGTATTACACAAGACAATAAGAAAATATTGCTTGTCCGATATTCGCAGAAAAGAGATGCAAAAAATCGGACATCGTTTCAAGCTTACTTTCCGGGACAGTGCTTCCGATTTGGCAGGGATAAAAGACAAGATGAGAAGTAATCGAAAACTGGAAAAAATGTCCTTTTCAGCAAAAAACGATGCCCGATAATCTTTTTTATACCTTAAAACTACTA
>CAYUYS010000082.1:0-8167 GCA_964449415.1 uncultured Paludibacteraceae bacterium
GGGGTTACAAAAACGAAATCCTGCGCCGGATGTCGTTGCCAAACGTGGTTATTCCATCTGAAGTCCGAGCTCGTTTTTAAGCATTTGGAGCGCCGGATTCTTTTGTAGCAGCAAGTCATATTTCTCTTCGGAGGTAAACGCCATCTTTGGGTCGGTATTTTGCGCGATGACAATACGCATGGATACGAGGTCGTTTTTCAGTTGTGTGCGGATGTTTTGCAGCAGGGTGTGTTCCATGCGTTTCAATTCAAGTTCCTGCAATTCGGTGACTACTTTCACTTCGAACACGTTGTTTGCCGTGAGCTCCGGCCGGATTGCTTGGATGATGGCGGTTAGTCTTGGGTTGTCGTTTGTCAGGGTTGTGCATTTCTGCCATGCTTCCTGCAAGTCGCTTTCGGTAAAGGGGGTTGCTCGGTTGCCTTCGTTGGCTGCAGGCCGGCCGGTCGCAGTTGCCGGCTGTTGTGCGGGTGTTGCCGGTATGTTTATGGATATGCTTCGCGGCCCGGATGGGGGCGTGGCGGGCGGTTGCGGTGTTGGTGCCTGATGCGCGATGTGCTTGCCTTGGGCTTGCACGGATGCCGCCGGCCGGCCGGCGGTTACGCCGGCCGTTTCCTTTGCGGGCGTTACCGGCCCGGTGGCCTGTGCAGTAGCGTTTGTCGGTTGTTCTATGGATTGCAGGTGTGGTGTGTCATTTTTTTTTTCACCCGCCTGGTTGAGCTGACACAGTCGGATGAGCATGATTTCCACCAGCAGTCGTTTGTTTTTGGCCGTGCGATAATCGGTTTCGCATTGGGAGGTAATATCCAATGCCCGGAAAATGAATGCAGGCGGACAGCTTTGTGCTTGTTGCCGGTAACGCTCGGCTATGGCTTCGTTGGTTTCAAGCAGAACCGTCGTTGCGGGGTCTCGGCTGACCAGCACATCCCGGAAGTGGCTGCCCAAGCCGCTAATGAAGTATTGGGCATCAAAACCTTTGTTGAGTATTTCGTTGAAGAGCAGCAAACACTGGCTTACGTTGCCTTGCGTGCAATGTTCCACCATGCGGAAGTAGTAGTCGTAGTCAAGCACATTCAGCGTTTCGATGGTTTGCCGGTATGTGATGCGGTTGCCGCACGAACTGACCAATTGGTCGAAAATGGACAAGGCATCGCGCATGCCGCCTTCGGCCTTTTGTGCCACCACATTCAGGGCTTCTGCTTCGGCATCTATGCCTTCTTGCCGGGCGACATACTGCAAATGGTTGGCTATGTCACTGATGGTTATGCGGCTGAAATCGTAGATTTGGCAACGCGACAAGATGGTTGGGAGTATTTTGTGCTTTTCCGTGGTGGCCAGAATGAATATGGCGTGCGCCGGCGGTTCTTCCAGCGTTTTCAGGAAAGCATTGAAGGCATCTTTGGACAACATGTGTACCTCGTCCACAATGTAAATGCTGTATTTGCTCACTTGTGGCGGTATGCGCACTTGTTCTATCAACTTGCGGATGTCGTCCACGCTGTTGTTCGAGGCAGCATCCAGCTCGTGTATGTTGTACGAGCGCTGTTCGTTGAACGAGCGGCACGATTCACATTCGTTGCAGGCTTCCGTATCGCTTGTTAAATGCAGGCAGTTGATGGTTTTGGCAAAAATGCGGGCACATGTGGTTTTGCCCACGCCTCGCGGGCCACAAAACAAATATGCGTGCGCTATGTGATGGCTCTTGATGGCATTTTTGAGTGTTGTGCTCAAGGCCTGCTGCCCTACAACCGATGCAAAAGTGCCGGGTCTGTATTTGCGTGCGGATACGATGTAATTTTCCATTTGCTGTTTTTCGTTATGTTTTTTGCCTGTTGGGCGCGCTGTCTAATTCAGGGCAAAGGTATATAATTTGCGTTTATAATTCAAATGAAAAAATGTATCTTTGCAACCGGGAAAAAGGAAATTATGGACAAACTAAAAGCGATATGGAAAGTAATGCGTCCAATCATGCTGAACAAGTACGTGCTTGTCCTGCTTGTGTTTGCGATTCTGATTACTTTTTTCGACAAGCATAATCTGATTGGCCGGATACGCAATCGGCACAAGATAGAGCGTTTGGAAGCCGAAATAGACTTGTACGAGAAAGCCATTCAGGAAAATCGGCAGAAAATAAACGAGTTGCAGTCGAGCGATGAGAATCTGGAAAAGTTTGCCCGCGAACAGTATCTCATGAAACGTCCGGATGAAGATGTTTATCTGATAGAAGAATAACGAATGCCGGCCAATAGTCTTTTTTTATGCGAGTTTCAGTTCAAATCATAGCGTTCTTATTGTTGCTTTCCGGTGCAATTGCGTGTATAGCCGGCCGGCTTTTTGCTCCTTATTTGTTCGGTGCGGGTGCGCTTGTAATGGTCGTTTTGGCGATAACGGACATGTGGAGGCATCGTAATGCCGCATTCCGCGAAACCCGTCTGTTCCGTATGAATCTGCTGGCATCGCTTGCATTGGTAATCGGTGCGTATCTTATGTACAAGGAATCCAATTCCTGGGTGATTTGTCTGCTGATTTATGCGCTTGTTACCCTCTTTCTGAGTTACCGTTTCAAATAATCGTTCTCAGTTTACCACCTTCCCGTCCATGAATTGCTGGAACTTTTCCTTGTAGCTGTCTGAGATGGGAATGTGTGTTTTGCCGAATATAATCCGGTTGCGTTCAATGACGTTGATATGGTCGGTTTGCACTATGAACGATTTGTGTACGCGCAGGAATTTGTCTTTCGGCACGATGGATTCGAAGTTTTTCATGGTCATGTGCACGATGATGGGTCTGGGTTCGCCAACCAAATAAAGTTTCAGATAGTCTTTCAGGCCTTCGGCATACAGGATATGCCTGATTTCGATGCGTAGCAGGCGCGCATCGGCTTTTACGAAAATGTAAGGCTCGTTGGATTCGGGTGCCGTGTTTTCAGCTTTCGCTTTCAGTTCGAACCATTCCAGTGCTTTGGTCGCGGCGCTCAGAAAGTCGCTGTAAGAAAAAGGTTTCAGCAGATAGTCCAATGCCTTGATCTTGTAACCATCCACTGCATATTGCTGAAAAGCCGTTGTGAGAATAATGCGTGTCTGCGAGGGTATGAGTTGCGCCAGTTCAAGACCGTTCAGCTCGGCCATTTGTATATCCAGAAAAACCAGTTCCGGCGGTGAGGAACGCAATGCTCCGAGAGCGGCAATTGCCGAACTGAACTTTCCGGTCAGTTCCAGAAAATCGGTTTTGCCAACATAATTTTCCAGCAATCCGAGCGCCAATGGTTCGTCATCGATGATAAAACACCTTAGTTTCATGGATAGATCTGAATTTTTAGTTCTGTCGTATAGGTGTTTTCGCGTATGTCTATGTTGAAATAATGCCTGCTTGGATACAGTATTTCTAAACGTCGTTTCAGGTTGGCCAAACCTATGCCCGAACCGCTGTGGTCGTTCGTTGTTTTCGGGAAACGACTGTTGCAGATGCGGGCTGCCAGCATGTCGTTTTCCTGCGCGATGTCTATGTGTATGAAACACGGGCTGTTTGATGCCACTCCATGCTTGAAGGCGTTTTCAATGAGCGATATGAACAGCAAAGGTGCTATGCCTGCCTGTTTGTCCTGTACGTCAATTTCGAGCCTGACTTCCGTTTCCGATGTCAGCCTGAGACGCATTAAGGCCACGTAGTTTCGGATAAATTCCAGTTCTTTTTCAATGGATACGGTGGTGTGGTTATTCTCGTAAAGCACATAGCGGAGCAGGTGGCTCAGTTCCAGAACGGCTTCCTGCGCCTTGTCCTGACTGATGGCAATCAATGCATAGATGTTGTTGAGTGTGTTGAACAGAAAATGCGGATTCAACTGTTGCCGCAGATTGCGCAATTCGGCTTCGCTGTGTTTGTGCTCTGCCTCCTGCTTTTCCATTTCCACATCGTGCCATTTTTCCGTCATTCGGAGAGCCAGCGCCAAACCTACGGTCAGACTGGCAGAAAACAGGTCGCGCAAAAAGAAGTGTGCCAAATGTTCTATCCTGCCAATATCCTCGGGATGAGGCCTGTGGTCCGGTGTCAGGGATTTGATACATGTAGACAAACTGACTATGGCGATAAGCAACAACAGGTTGTAAAGGATAAAACGCACATGTTTTTTATGAAAAAGCAAGCGTTCTATCCAGCAGAGATAGTTGATGTAGAAAACCGTTACAAGCACACTCCACGAAACTAAGTTGTGTGTCAGGAAGTGATACAGGTTGGAATCTGCATTTTTGGGCAATAGCAGAATCGGGAAAATGAATACCATAAGCCAGACGGCTATGTGTATGACGGTATGTAGCGTTCTTCTTTTTTGCATGGCTGCGCATTTTGTATTCTTTGTGGCAAAGATACATTTTTATCCGGATATTTGGAAAGTTGCACCTGCCGGTTGACTTGGCTTGATGATGTTTTGGGAAAATATTTGGCCGGATGGGAAACTTGTACTACCTTTGCAGCGTCTTTTTCGGGGAATTAGCTCATCTGGTAGAGCGTTTGGTTCGCAATCAAAAGGTAGTGGGTTCGAGTCCCATATTCTCCACGATAATATATCCTGTACGCCGGATTTTTTCTTATCCCATGCGGTTTTTGTAATCCTCATAACCGAAACGGCGTACGACTTGCAAGCCTTTTTCCGGATCGTATATAGCTATTGATGGATGTGTAACGCCGTTGAACATAGTGGTTTTCACCATTGTGTAATGGATCATGTCGCGGAACACAATCCGGTGGCCGATTTCCGGCTCGCGGTCGAACGCCCAGTCGCCGTAAAAGTCGCCGGCGAGGCAGCTGTTGCCGCCCATGCGCCATTTTTTCTCGTTTTCTGCCGGCTCGTGTGCACCGATTATGGCGGGTTTGTACGGCATTTCGAGGCAGTCGGGCATGTGGCAGGCAAACGACACGTTGAGCATCAAGGTGTTCACATGGCCGTTGCAAACCTTGTCTTCAACGGTGGAAACCAGGCAACCCGTGTCCCAAGTGAATGCGCTTCCGGGTTCCAGTATCAGCCGCAGGTGCGGGTATGTTTGTTGGAAATCGTTCAGGATGCGGATGAGTTCCTGCTCGTTATATGCTTGGTGCGTCATCAAATGCCCGCCGCCCATGTTCAGCCAGCGGATTTTGCCAAACAAGTGCCCGAATTTTTGCCTTACTGCTTCGAGTGTTCGGCGCAGGTCATCCGGCCTCGATTCGCACAGACTGTGGAAATGCAATCCGTCGATTCCATCGGGCAAATCGGGCAAATCAACGGCGCATATACCGAGCCGTGAGCCGCTGTCGCACGGGTTGTACAGGTCGGTTTCTACGGTGGAATATTCCGGGTTGATGCGCAATCCGCAGGAAACGCCCGCACGATGTGCCCGTTCGCCGAAACGGCGGTATTGGCCCAACGAATTGAACGTGATGTGGCTGCTGTAACGGAGCAATTCGTCGATTTCCGCCTCCGTGTAAACCGGCGCGTAGGTATGCGTCCGGCTGCCGTATTCCTCGAACACCAAGCGTGCCTCGGCGAGCGAACTCGCCGTAGCACCGTCCGAGTGTTGTTTCAGAACAGGGAACAGGCTCCACATGGCGTTGGCTTTGAGCGCAACGATGATTTCCGCTTGTGTCGCTTTTCTTACTTTGTCAATGGTTTGCAGGTTGGCTCGCAGCAGATCCGTATGCAAGACATAGCACGGCGACGGCATGGCGGAAAAATCCCAATTGGCAATGATCTGTTCCTTGTCTGCGGTCATACTTCCAGGTCTATGTCAAATTTTTCTACCCAAGGCAATCCTTGCGGGCCGAGTTCTTTCAAGAACGGATCCGGGTCGAATTGTTCCACATTGTAAACGCCTGCACCTTTCCACAGGCCTTTGGCAAACATGGCTGCACCGAGTGCGGCCGGAACGCCGGTGGTGTAACTTACGGCCTGCGTGCCGGTTTCGCGGAACGCCTGTTCGTGGTCGCAGTTGTTGTAAATGTAGTAGGTTCGTTCTTTGCCATCCTTAATTCCGCGGATGCGGCAGCCAATGGAAGTCATGCCGCGATAGTTTGCGCCGAGCGATTTGGGGTCGGGCAAAACGGCTTTCAGGAATTGTATCGGCACGATTTCCACGCCGTTGTACACGATTGGGTCAATGCGTGCCATGCCTATGTTCTGGATAACGCGCAGATGGGTCAGGTATTCCTCTCCGAAAGTCATCCAGAAGCGGGCGCGTTTCAGGGTAGGGTAGTGCTTGACCAGCGATTCCAGTTCCTCGTGGTAAATGACGTACGATTCGCGTTCGCCTATTTCCGGATAGGTCAGCGGCTTATGGATTTGATGCGGTTCCGTTTCCACCCATTTGCCGTTTTCGTAATAACGTCCTTTTTGCGTCACCTCGCGGATATTGATTTCCGGATTGAAATTGGTGGCGAAAGCCATTCCGTGGTTTCCGGCGTTGCAGTCCACTATGTCCAGATAATGGATTTCATCGAAATGATGCTTGGCCGCGTATGCCGTGAATATGGCCGATACGCCCGGATCGAAACCGCAACCCAGAATGGCCGTCAGTCCTTTTTCCTTGAAACGGTCTTGATATGCCCATTGCCAGCTGTATTCAAAATGGGCTTCGTCTTTCGGCTCGTAATTGGCCGTGTCTAAATAGTTCACGTCGCATTCCAGGCAGGCATCCATGATGGTCAAATCCTGATAGGGCAAGGCCACGTTGATGACTATGTCCGGTTTGAACGAGCGCATCAGGTCAACCAGTTCGCTTACGCTGTCGGCATCCACCCGGGCGGTTTGTATCCGGTTTCCGCCAATTGCCTTGGCTATCTCGTCGCATTTCGACTGTGTGCGGCTGGCCAGCATAATGTCCGTGAAAACCTCGTTTTTGGCAACTTTGTGTGCAACAACGGTTCCTACACCGCCCGCACCGATAATCAAAACTTTACACATGAAAAATGAAGGGTTAAATAGTGCAAGGTACAATTATGAGGACCCTGCGGACTCGTGGTTATTTTTCCGATTGGTATTTCATACTTAGAATCTGGTAAATAAGCCGCGCGGCCAGAAAATCGGGCGCGCGGTTGCCTTGCATGGGGCACAACTCCACAACATCGAGGCCCACCAGACGGTGGTTTTTCAGTACTTCCGCCACAAAATCCAGTATGTCGCGGTAGGAAAGGCCGTCGGGTTCGGGCGTGCCCGTGGCCGGCATGTAAGCCGGATCGAGCACATCGAGGTCGATGGTCAGGTACACATTCTTGCACAGTTGTGCGGCCGCCTCCTGCATCCATGTGGCGGATTTTTTTATCTGGTAGGCGTAAAAAATGCGTTTCGGGTCAATGTTGTGCCGTTCTTCGGTGCTCGAACTGCGTATGCCAACCTGCGTGCAGTTGGTGGCAACTTCCTTGGCGCGCGCCATGATGCAGGCGTGGTTGTGCGTGGAGCCTTCATATTCGTCACGCATGTCGGAGTGGGCATCGAGTTGCAGTACGCTCAGTTCCGGGTAATGCTTTGCCGCGGCACGTATGGCACCGATGCTGACCGAATGTTCGCCGCCTATCAACACGGGGAATTTGCCGTCGTCAAACAACTGTTCCATCCGTTGTTCCACTGCTCGGGACATGGCTTCCGGCGATGAGGCCTCCGTGACAGGTTCTGCCGTATGAAACCCTTTCAGAAACACTTCGCCGTCAGTTTCTATGTCGTAAAATTCCATATTGGCCGAGGCTTCCAGCAAGGCTTCCGGCCCTTTGTCAGCGCCTTTTATCCATGTGCTTGTCCCATCGTATGGCACAGGCAGAAAGACCACGGACGCATGTTCGTAATCGGTTATGTCGCATTCAACGCCTCCGAATTTTTTCATTACATGTTCGTTTTGTAATTCGTGTGCGAAGATACGTTTTTTTGGCAGATTACTGAAACGATATTTGTGATGTGGTTGCTGTTTTTTGGGAAAATACATTTGCATGATTTTTTCGTTTGGTTGGCTTTCCTTGTTAGAAAAAATATACTATTTTTGCCGGAACAAAAATTAAAATTCAAGTAAATTAAAACGCGAGTAGAAATGAAAAAGAAGTTTGCAAAATTTGTCTTTGTGGCTGTCTGTTTATGTTTGTTTGCCGGTTGTGGTATACCACATTATTCGGTTACGAACCACAATGTTTCGCAAACACAAGTGGTATTGTCGCA
>CAYUYS010000083.1:0-8073 GCA_964449415.1 uncultured Paludibacteraceae bacterium
GTAATGTCGGCTTTCGAATACTGTTTTTATGGAATTAAAATCGTATTTTTGCC
This sequence comes from uncultured Paludibacteraceae bacterium, assembly GCA_964449415.1. Classification (GTDB taxonomy): domain Bacteria; phylum Bacteroidota; class Bacteroidia; order Bacteroidales; family Paludibacteraceae; genus CALUNA01. The sequence goes on from CAYUYS010000083.1 coordinate 54, forward strand.
GCGTTATTTTTTGGTAAGATGAATATCGTCAAGCATATCCCAAACACGATTACGTGTCTGAATCTGTTTTCCGGTTGCATAGCCGTTGTGTCCGCTTTTGCAGCGCGTTTTGATGTGGCGTTGTTGTTTATGATGCTGGCGGCAGTGTTCGATTTCATGGATGGTCTGGTGGCTCGTGCGCTGAAAGCTTATTCCGCTGTAGGCAAAGAACTGGATTCGTTGGCCGATATGGTGAGTTTTGGTTTGTTGCCGGGCGTGTTGGTGTATGTTTATTTGTCGCAGCATTTGTCGGATGCATATTTGCCGTATGTCGCATTTCTGATGCCGGTGTTTTCCGCCTTGCGCTTGGCCAAATTTAATTTGGATGAACGTCAGACAACTTCGTTTATTGGCATGCCGACACCGGCCAATGCCTTGTTCTGGGGAGGCTTGATGTATGCATACGCAGCCTTTTTGCAGCCATATACATACGCTGTTATGTTGTTGGCTGTATTGATGAGCCTGTTTCTGGTTGCAGAATTTCCGCTTTTTTCGCTGAAATTCAAGAACTTCAGTTGGCAGGACAATAAATTGCGCTTTGTTTTTTTGGCCGGTTGTATCCTGCTGATAGCTGTCTTCCTGCAAAACGCCTTGTGTTGGCTGATTGCATGGTATGTATTTCTGTCGCTTTTGGCTTGTTTGTTCCGTATGCTGCGGGCTGGAAAGGGCAGGAAGTAGTTTTTTTACGCCAATTGTTTGGCCAGCCATTTGCGCATTTCCCGGCTGTTTTTTCCGCGTTTTTTCGCATACGCTTCCAATTGCTCATCGCTGATTTTGCCTACCATGAAATAGTAGGCTTTGGGATGCCTTATGTACAGACCGCAAATGCTGGAAAGCGGTTTCATGGCTCCGTTTTCGGTCAGTTGGATGCCTATTTGCGACAAGTCGAGTATTTCATTTATGTCAAAAATCAAGGACTGGTCGGGCATGGCCGGATAGCCGACAGCCGGTCGTATGCCGGAGTTTCCCATGACTTTACGGTGCAGGTATTCTGCTGTCGCTTCTGCTATCCGGTTTTGGATAGTCTCGCGCAGCAGGTCGCTGTATGGGTCATCGCTAACGGCTGCTTGTTGTGTGTTGGCAACCGACAATGCGAACAGGCCTATCTCATCTTCCACAGGTGATACAAAATCGGCCAATGCAGCACATTCGCCGCGCTCGTTGGGCTTCTGCTGGCGCAAGGTGGGGATACTGACTGTCTTGTCCGGCAGTTGAACAACGATGTCATTCCCTTCTGATTTTGCCCGGAGAAAGGTCCATACGGCATAAATCTGAAGGATATTTTCCTGTAAAAAGGAACGCAGGCATGTTTGTGCGTCCCGAAACAACTTCAGGGCTTCTTCGGCTTTCGGACGTTCCTGCAAGGTGAATTTTTGCAGCCATGCCGTTACGCAAGCGGGACAATTGCACACGGTTTCTATTCCGTCGTAGTTACCGGCAATTTTCCAGGCATGGAAAAAATATTTCCAGTTTATGTATGGAATAACTGTGGATAATTGTATTTCTTCCTTGCGGATATTCATAAAATCAGCAGACTGATTGCCATGATGGCCATGCCGGCGACAAAACCGCCCAACGAATAGTGATGCTTTCCATATTTCTCGGCATTCGGCAATAACTCATCCACAGCGATGAAAACCATGATTCCGGCTACGGCACCCAACAAAAAGCCCAATACCGTAGATGTCAGGAACGGGCGCAGTATCAGGAAACCGAGCAGTCCGCCAACAGGTTCGGCGAGCCCGGAGAACAACGCGGCCAGAAATGCTTTCCGGCGATTGCCGGTGGCGTAATATATCGGCATGGACACGGCAATGCCTTCCGGAATATTGTGTATGGCGATGGCCACGGTAATCGGGATAGCGACATCAATAGCCACCATCGCAGATGTGAATGTAGCCATTCCTTCCGGAAAATTGTGTATGAAAACAGCCAGCGCCATCAACATGCCGACCCGTTTTAGCGGTTGCTTGGTCTGTGCTGCCTTGATTTCGTCCGGGGTGTGTACCTCGTGCGGATTGTCCGCTTCGGGAACCAGCATATCTATTAAAAAAATGCAGGCAATTCCTCCAAAAAAAGCAATTACCAACCACAGGTTTGCTTGTGTTGGAAACTTGTCGGAAAGCAGTTCGAGCGCTTGCGGAAACAAGTCAACAAACGATACATAGGTCATGACGCCGGCCGAAAATCCGAGCGCAACCGAGAGCAGGGTCGTGTTGGATGTTTTTGAAAAATAGGGTAACAAGCCGCCTACGCCCGTACTTAATCCGGCAATTGACGTGAGTAGCAAAGCAGTCCAGATGGTCGGTTCGAACATGGTTTTTCTCTTTTGATGAAAATTGCTAACCGGCAGCAAAAGTAGTATTTTCCACGACTTGTTCAAATTGTTCCGGATGTATTTTCGCTTTTTTTCGGAAATGCATAGTCAGCAAAAAACCATCCCGGAAGGCAACCGGAAGGTTAAAAAAACCACTTTTTGTCATCTCTACATTGCAAAATACGAAAAAATATAGTACCTTTGTCCGCGAATATAGGGCAATGCGTATTTCCGGCAGCGGTAACTGTCGTGTTAACTTCACAGAGTTAAGGTAAAAACAGCACCATGGAAGCTTTTTATCGCACACATAAATATCTGGTAGAGCGTGTGGTATCGCCCGTACGCCGTATGCTGATGGATGAGATTGACTGGTCGCATCGTCTGATTGGCATAAAAGGAAGCCGTGGAGTAGGGAAAACGACATTTTTGTTGCAATATGCAAAGGAGAAGTTTGATGTGGACAGCCGTGAATGCCTGTACATCAACTTCAACAATTTTTATTTTACCCAACACACCTTGCTGGAATTTGCCGGTGATTTTTATCGTCAGGGAGGGCGAACGCTGTTGGTGGACCAGACCTTCAAGTATGAAAACTGGTCGCGTGAATTGCGCCAGTGTTACGATATGTTTCCGGAGTTGCATATCGTGTTTACCGGGTCGTCTGTCATGCGGCTGATTGAAGATAATACCGATCTGGCAGATGTGGTCAAGTCGTATAATTTGCGCGGTTTTTCCTTCCGCGAATACCTGAATTTGCAGGCGGGAACATCGTTTCCGACCTATACGATAGAGGAAATACTGTGTCAGCATACGCAAATTGCGGAGGAAGTTTGCAAGACAGTAAAGCCGCTGTGGTATTTTTCCGACTATCTGCATCATGGATTTTATCCGTTTTTTCTGGAAAATCGGAACTATTCCGAAAACTTGTTGAAAACCATGAACATGATGCTGGAAGTGGACATATTGCTAATCAAGCAGATTGAGCTGAAGTATTTGTCCAAAATCAGAAAATTGCTGCATATATTGATGAACACGACACCGTGCTCGTTGAATGTCAGCAATTTAAGTATGAAAATTGAGACATCGCGTGCAACGATAATGAACTACATAAAGTATTTGCAGGATGCCCGTCTGTTGAATCTGTTGTATCCGAAAAATGCCGGTTTTCCGAAGAAACCGACCCGGGTATACATGCAGAATACGAATTTGATGTACGCCATATCGACACGTACGGCAGAAGAACAGAGTGTTGCCGAAACTTTTTTCTACAATGCGCTTCATGTGCGCCACAAAGTGAGTGTGGGCAAACGGGGCACGACATTTATGATAGATGGCAAATACTTTTTCAACGTGTATACCGATGTGGAGAAAGTAAAACCGGTCGCGAATGCCGTTTACAATGCAGTGAATAACATCGAAACCGGCAAGGGACACAACATTCCGCTTTGGCTGTTCGGTTTTTTGTATTGACAGTGACAGTTGGATGTAGACGACTAAATAAAGAATAACCAAATCAAAGTATTAATTTGCATATACTTCTTTCTGAGGGGTAGATGCCTTAAAATCAATTACAAAATGGCAAAAGAAAAGAAATTTTTAACTTGTGATGGAAATCAGGCAGCAGCGCATATCTCGTATATGTTCTCTGAAATAGCCGCTATTTATCCCATCACGCCGTCTTCAACCATGGCAGAATACGTGGATGAATGGGCAGCTCAAGGGCGCAAGAACATCTTTGGTGAGACAGTGTTGGTTCAGGAAATGCAGTCGGAGGCCGGAGCAGCCGGCGCAGTGCACGGTTCGTTGCAGGCCGGCGCGCTGACCACCACTTACACGGCTTCACAGGGCTTGTTGCTGATGATTCCGAACATGTACAAGATTGCAGGCGAACTGCTGCCTTGCGTGTTCCATGTTTCGGCGCGTACCTTGGCCAGCCATGCTTTGTGTATTTTTGGCGATCATCAGGATGTGATGTCGTGCCGTCAGACCGGTTTTGCCCTATTGGCAGAAGGTTCCGTGCAGGAAGTCATGGATTTGGCCGCCGTGGCACACTTGTCCACTATCAAATCGCGTGTGCCGTTCCTCAATTTCTTCGATGGCTTCCGTACATCGCACGAAATCCAGAAGATTGAAGCACTCGACAACGATGATTTGGCTCACTTGATTGACCAAAAGGCATTGGCTGAGTTCCGTGCGCGCGCCTTGAATCCGAATAAACCCGTGGCACGCGGCATGGCCGAAAATCCGGACCATTTCTTCCAGCATCGCGAAAGCTGCAATCCGTATTACGATGCAGTGCCCGCCGTAGTGGAAGAATACATGGCTGAAATCTCGAAAATCACCGGCCGCAAATACGGCTTGTTCGACTATTACGGTGCGGAAGATGCCGACCGCGTCATCATTGCCATGGGTTCGGTGACGGAAGCTATCCGCGAAACCGTAGATTACCTGATGGCCAAAGGCGAAAAAGTGGGTTTGGTGGCCGTTCATTTGTATCGTCCGTTCTCGGCCAAACACTTCTTGGCTGCCTTGCCAAAATCGACCAAACGCATCGCCGTGCTGGATCGTACCAAAGAACCGGGTGCAAACGGCGAACCGCTTTACCTCGATGTGAAAGATGTGCTCTACGGACAAGAAAACGCACCGCTGGTTGTGGGCGGACGCTACGGACTGGGTTCGAAAGATACCACACCGGCACAAATCCTTGCCGTTTATGAAAACCTGGCCATGAACGCGCCGAAAAACCAGTTTACCATCGGTATAGAAGACGATGTAACCTTCACTTCATTGCCCAAGAAAGAAGAAATTGCCGTTGGCGGCGCGGGCATGTTCGAAGCCAAATTCTACGGTTTGGGTGCCGATGGCACGGTGGGCGCAAACAAGAACTCCGTGAAGATTATCGGCGACAATACCGACAAGCACTGCCAGGCATACTTCTCCTACGACTCCAAAAAGTCAGGCGGCTTCACTTGTTCGCACTTGCGTTTCGGCGATTCTCCGATTCGTTCCACTTATTTGGTAAACACGCCGAACTTCGTGGCATGCCACGTACAGGCTTATTTGCGCATGTACGACGTGACGCGCGGTTTGCAGGAAAACGGAACATTCCTGCTGAATACCGTATGGAACGAAGAGGAATTGATCAAACATTTGCCGAACAACGTAAAACGTTATTTTGCGCAGAAAAACATCACGGTTTACTATATCAACGCCACCCAGATTGCGCAGGAAATCGGTTTGGGCAACCGCACCAACACCATTTTGCAGTCTGCTTTCTTCCGCATTACGGGCGTTATTCCGGTAGATTTGGCCATTGAGCAAATGAAGAAATTCATTGTGAAATCGTATGGCAAAAAAGGCGAGGATATCGTGAACAAGAACTATGCGGCCGTTGACCGTGGCGGCGAATACAAACAGTTGCCGGTTGACAAGGCTTGGGCCAACTTGCCGGACGATGTCAAGGCTGCCAACGATGATCCCGCATTCATCAACGACGTGGTTCGTCCCATCAATGCACAGGACGGTGATTTGCTGCCGGTTTCCGCATTCAAGGGTATCGAAGACGGCACGTGGGAACAAGGCACGGCCAAATACGAAAAGCGCGGCGTGGCTACCTTCGTTCCAACCTGGATGCCGGACAACTGTATCCAGTGCAACAAGTGCGCATACGTTTGCCCGCACGCTTGCATCCGTCCCTTTGTGTTGGATGAAGCAGAAGCCAAGGGCCTGAATGCCGAAATGATAGAAATGAAAGCGCCGGCCGCCATGAAAGGAATGAAATTCCGCATACAGGTAGGGGTTATGGACTGCCTGGGTTGCAGCAACTGTGTGGATGTTTGTCCGGGCAATCCGAAAGCCGGCGGCAAAGCACTCACCATGGTGCCGCTGGAACAGGAATTGGCCGAAGCAGCCAACTGGGATTATTGCGCAAAGAACGTGAAGTCCAAACAACACTTGGTGGATATTGCGTCCAATGTAAAGAACTCGCAGTTTGCCACACCCTTGTTTGAGTTCTCCGGCGCTTGCTCCGGTTGCGGCGAAACGCCATACGTGAAACTGATTTCGCAACTGTTCGGCGACCGCGAACTGGTAGCCAACGCGACAGGCTGCTCCTCCATTTATTCGGGCTCGGTGCCTTCCACGCCTTACACCACCAACGAAAAAGGCCAAGGCCCGGCATGGTCAAACTCCTTGTTCGAAGACTTCTGCGAATACGGCATGGGTATGGAGCTGGCCAACGAGAAGATGAAAGAACGGCTGACCCAACTGATGACCGACGCGCAGACTTGCGCTTGCTGCTCCGACGAGCTGAAAGGCTGGTTCCGCGAATGGATCGAAAATCAGAACGATGCAGCCAAAACCAAAGAGCTGGCAGCGAAAATCATTCCGGCCGTACAGGCTTGCGAATGCGATTACTGCAAGAAAATCAACGAACTGAGCGGCTATCTGATCAAGCGCAGCCAATGGATTATCGGCGGTGACGGCGCAGCGTACGACATTGGTTACGGCGGCTTGGATCACGTGATAGCCTCCGGCAAGGATGTGAATATTCTGGTTTTGGATACGGAAGTGTATTCCAACACGGGCGGACAGGCCTCCAAAGCTACGCCTATCGGCGCTATCGCCAAGTTCGCCGCCTCCGGAAAGCGCATTCGCAAGAAAGATCTGGGTATGATTGCCACCACCTATGGCTATGTGTATGTTGCCCAGATTGCCATGGGAGCCGACCAGGCGCAGTGCCTGAAAGCCATTCGCGAGGCCGAGGCTTATCCCGGACCTTCATTGATTATCGCCTACGCGCCCTGTATCAACCACGGTTTGAAGAAAGGCATGGGCAAGGCTCAGGCCGAAACCGCCGCCGCTGTGGAATGTGGCTACTGGCACTTGTGGCGTTACAACCCGTCTTTGGAAGCCGAAGGCAAGAATCCGTTTGTTCTGGACAGCAAAGAACCGGATTTCAGCAAGTTCCAAGACTTCCTGAAAACCGAAGTTCGTTATGCTTCCGTCATGAAACAGTATCCGGCCGAAGCCGAAGAGCTGTTCAAAGCAGCGGAGGAGAACGCCAAGTGGCGCTACAGAAGCTATAAACGCATGGCAAGTGAAAATTGGGGCGAATAAACCGGCCCGCAGTGTGAAAGAAAACCGGCAGAATCTCGATAGGAGGTTCTGCCGGTTTTCGGTTTCAGGAGGCAGGCATGCGTTTGGCTGACTTGCCATAGCCTGTCCGTTCAAGGCACTTGCACGCTACTCTTCCTCGGGCTCGGTCTCTTCTGTGTCGGAGGGCAGTTCAATCCATTCCAGCTGGTCGCTGTCCACTAAGGCGCGGGTGTAGGTGCCGTTGGCTAAGCGCGTGCGCTCGGGAGTAAAGTCTACGCGGACAGCCTTCACCTGCTTCTGAAAATCAAAATCTTCGAGGTTCTTCACGCCCACGGTGTCGAGCGTGTAGCGGAAGTAGCCCAAGCCCTTGATGCGGACGCTCTTGCCCTGCGCCATGCGGTTGTGCATCACGGAGGCTATGTCGCCAAGCACGGCCTGAACGTCGGAGTTACTCACTGTGGAAATCTTCGCCAAATCCTTGGCAATGGTTTCCGTTTCTACAGGATTGCCCTGCACGACAGCACGGGGATAATACACGCCATGCTGTTTGTTAAACATTTTTTTCCA
>CAYUYS010000084.1:0-7956 GCA_964449415.1 uncultured Paludibacteraceae bacterium
CTGAGGGCTAAGCGGATGCCTCCCCCGAGGATGGCGGCATTGCCTTCGTAGCCGTAGGTGGTGTGGTCTATTTCCTGCGCGAGGGTGGTGCGGGTTTGCTGCGCGCGGAAGAAGGCGCCGAAGTGCAGGTCGGTGCGGCTGCCGGTGCGGTATTTGATGCCCGCGGCGAGTTCGGTGAAGAGTCCGCCGCCGTGCTCGCCCGAGGCGCGGAACATGTAGCCGGCCGAGAGCGAGAAGTCGGGCGAGAGCTGCCTGCTCCGGAAGTGGGTGTTCGTATGCAGGAAGAGGGGGATGAATTGGGAGGGGTTGTCGGTTATGAATATGCGGGTGATGCCGGTGCCGAGCCCGAGGTAGATTCGCTCCGGGAAGAGGTGGCGCACGCCGAGCATGAGGCGCAGGTCGGCGAAGCCGTGGAGCCCCTGGTTGGGCACGCCGCACAGCCCTAATTGCGCGGCGGCTATCATGCCGAAGGCGGGTTGCGGGCGGTCGGTCTCCTCAAGGGTTTCCGGCCGGAGGTCGGCCTCGGTGGCGGGGCGTATGTCGCTTATTTCGGCGGCGGGGTACTGGAATTTGGCCCCGGTTTCCGTTTGTATGACCACCACTTCTGCGGAGCGGAAGACGATGGTGCCGCACTTGACCTCGCCCGAGAGCAGCTCCAGGGCCTGCACCTCACCTGCGTCCTGCGCGGGCAGCAGGGGGGCGAGCAACAGCAGCAGGGCTATGGGAATGATACGGTTCATGGTTGTGTGGTTCGGGGGGTTAATGTTGCTTCAGGGCCGTTTCGAGGCGTTGCAGGAAGAGGTCGGCCTCCTCTCGGGAGAGGCACAGGGGCGGCAGCAGGCGCATGACGTGCGTGCCGCTTGCGCCCGTGAACACGCGCTGCCGGTAGAGCAGCCGCTTCCGGAGTTCCTGCACGGGTTCGGCGAACTCGAGGCCTATCATCAGGCCGCGCCCCCGCACTTCCTTTATTTGGGGCAATTGTGCCAATGCCTCCTTCAGGTAGGTGCCTATGCGGGCGGCGTTGGCTATCAGTTGTTCGTCCTCCAGTATGTCGAGCACGGCTATGGCGGCGGCGCAGGCCAGGTGGTTGCCTCCGAAGGTGGTGCCCAGCATGCCGTGGAAGGGTGTAAACTTAGGGCTGATCAGTACGCCGCCTATCGGGAAGCCGTTGCCCATGCCTTTGGCCACGGTGATGATGTCGGGTCTGATGCCGGCGTATTGGTGGGCAAAGAACTTGCCGCTTCGTCCGTAGCCCGATTGGATTTCGTCGAGGATGAGCACTGTGTTGGTGCGCTCGCAGGCCAGCTGCAGCCGGCGCAGGCAGGCATCGTCCGGAACGTGTATGCCGCTTATGCCCTGTATGCCCTCTGCGATGAGGGCACACACATCGCCCCGTTCCAGCAGGTCTTCCACTTGCTTGGCGTCGTTCATGGGCACGAACTCCGTTTCCGCTTGGTTAATCGGGGCTTTTATGCGCGGATTGTCCGTCACGCCTACGGCCCCTGCGGTGCGTCCGTGGAACGCTCCCTTCCAGGCGATGACTTTTTTCCTGCCGTTGTAGAAGGAGGCCAGCTTCAGGGCGTTTTCGTTGGCTTCCGCGCCGGAGTTGATCAGGAAGAGGCTGTAGTCGTCGTAGCCGGACAACCGGCCCAGTTTGCGGGCCAGTTCCTGCTGCAGGGTGTTCTGTACGGAGTTGGAGTAGAAAATCAGCTTCTGCATCTGATCCTGCAGCTTCTGCAGGTAGTGGGGGTGGGAGTGCCCTATGGAGATGACGGCGTGCCCGCCATACAGGTCCAGGTATTCCCGGCCTTCCTTGTCGAAGGTGCGGCAGCCCCGGCCCCGCACTATTTCCACATCGAACAGTGGATATACGTCGAATAGATTCATAACACTTCCTTTAATACGTGGCCTCGTGTAGGGCCTCCATTACGTTGATGACATAGTCGCCCAGTTTCTCGCATTCCACTATGGTGTCCATGTAGACCACGCTGGTTTGGTAGGGATACTTCTTCTCGTTCACGTTCACGATGTTCTGCCGCTTGAGTTGGTTCCGGAAGTTGTTTATTTCGGCTTCCAGGTTCTGGGAGCGGTTAAAGACATCGTCGGTAATGTGGTTGCCCTCCAGCGACTGGTCCATGTGGTAGATAGCTCCTTCCAGCAGGTTGAACATCAGTTCTATGTTGTTGTCCACTTCGGGTATGTAGGTCAGGTTTTCGTTTCGCTGCCGTTGGATAATGCGCGCTATGTTGTAGCAGCTGTCGTTTACGCTTTCTATTTCGGAGATGACGCGTAGCATGCTGCGCAGTTCCTGTTTGGTCGGTTCGCTCAGTCGCCCGTCGGCTACGGCATTCAGGTAGGAGGCTATTTCCACTTCCATGCGGTCGCTTATGTTTTCGTACTTCTCTATCCGGCTGAACTTCTTGGTAAACTCGTTTCCGTTTTTCTCGTGGTACAAGTCCCGCACCAGTCCGAACATTTTGTACGTGCGGTCGCCGTACACCTTGATTTCCTTCCAGGCCTGCAAGATGGACAGCTCCGAGGTGGAGAGCATCCCGATAGAGATGTATTTGAGCTGGAACTCCACGTCTTCCGCCTGGTCTTTCTGCTTAACTATGGCCGAGACGCATTTGGCTATCAGTCCCACAAACCCTATCATAACGGTTGTGTTCACAAGGTTGAACATGGTGTGGAACAACGACAGGGCGTAGGTTGTCGCCACCTGGTATCCGAGCAGTTGCTCGCGGAGGGCGGCCTGTTCGGCGGTAAGGGTAGCGTTCGGGTCGCTGATTAGCTGCAGGGTGTCGGGCGGCAGGTTGTGTGCAAAGGCCGTCAGTTGCGTCGGGTCTCCCGGCCCTATTGTGCCCACCAGGTAGCCCATCAGCCGTATGAAGGGGTAAAAGACGCACAGCATCCAGATAACGCCAAACACGTTGAACACCAAATGGGAGAGGGCGGCCCGCTTGGCCGAGACATTGGCCGGGATGGCGGCGAGGTTGGCGGTAATGGTTGTGCCTATGTTCTCGCCCAGCACCATGGCCGCCGCCAAATCGAACGGAATCCAGCCCTTGCTGCACATAACCAGCGTTATGGCCATGGTGGCACTGGAGCTCTGCACCACCACGGTGAGCAAGGTGCCTATCAGCAAGAAAACAATCACCGACCCGAAGCCCATGTCCGTCCAGCGGGACAGGAAGGCCAGCATGTCGGGATTTGACTGCAAGTCGGGCACGGCGTTTTTCAGCATCTCCAAGCCTATGAACAGAAGCGCAAACCCCATGATAAACTCGCCCCAAGACTTGTGCTTGCCCTTACTGGAGAATATGAACGGGATGGAAACAGCGATAAGCGGCACGGCAAAGGCCGCTATGCTGACCTTAAAACCAAACAGGGAGATAATCCAGGCGGTTACCGTCGTACCAATGTTGGCACCCATGATAACGGTGATGGACTGTACCAATGAGAGTAATCCGGCATTCACGAAACTGACCACCATAACGGTAGTAGCGGAAGACGACTGGATGAGGGCTGTAATCAGCAGGCCGGTAAGAACGCCCATGAACCGGTTCCTGGTCATGGCGGTGAGGATGGTTCGCAGTTTGTTTCCTGCCACCTTTTGCAAGGCTTCGCTCATCAGCTTCATACCATACAGGAACAACCCCAAGGAGCCAATGAGCGTCATAAAGTCGAAGAACGAATAATCCATACGATGAGTGTGTGATTAAAATTCCCCGCAAATGTACTTCAAATAAAGGGTTTGTACAAAGAAAAAAGGATAAAATTTGACTTGTTCCCGCTGTAGCTTCCCAATCGGTTGATTTTTTGTACCTTTGCGGCCATCAAACACGCGGGCCTTTGCGGCCTTGTTTTTCGTTGCAACAACACGTTCATTTCAGTTATTTCGCTTATGCATATAGAACACATCCTCACTGCTTTGGTGCAAGATTCCGTAAAGGCGCTGTACGGCATACAGGCCGCGCCGGGACAGATTCAGTTGTCCAAAACCAAGAAAGAATTTGAAGGGAACATGACGCTCGTCACCTTTCCGTTTGTCAAACAGGCACGCAAGTCGCCGGAAGCAATCGGCCGGGAGATAGGTGCCGCCATGCAGGCCGGATCGGACATGATTGCCGGCTTCAATGTGGTCAAGGGCTTCCTGAACCTGACTATCAACCCGCATTTCTGGATAGATACCCTGAAAGAAATACACCGCGATGCCGACTTCGGCAAACAAACACCTGCCGACAACGCCCCGCTGCTGATGGTGGAATACTCGTCGCCAAACACGAACAAGCCGCTGCATCTGGGGCACATCCGCAACAACCTGTTAGGCTACAGCATAGCCGAAATACAGAAAGCCAACGGCTGGAAGGTAATCAAAACCAACATTGTGAACGACCGGGGCATACATATCTGCAAATCCATGCTGGCCTGGCTGCGCTTCGGCAAGGGCGAGACACCCGACACATCCGGCAAGAAAGGCGACCATCTGGTGGGCGACTACTACGTCCGGTTCGACCAAGAGTACAAAAAGCAGGTCAGGCAACTGATGGACGAGCAGCACCTGCCCGAAGAGGAAGCCAAAAAGCAAGCCCCGCTGATGCAGGAGGCACAGGCCATGTTGCTCCGGTGGGAACAGAACGACCCGGAAGTGCGCGCCCTGTGGCAACAGATGAACGGCTGGGTGTACGCCGGCTTCGACGAGACGTACAAGGCGCTCGGGGTGGACTTCGATAAGATCTACTACGAGTCGGACACCTATCTGGAAGGCAAAAAGAAAGTGGAGGAAGGCCTGGAGAAGGGCATATTCTACCGCCGGGACGACGGCTCCGTGTGGGCCGACCTGACCCCGGACGGTCTGGACGAAAAGCTGCTGCTCCGCGCCGACGGCACTTCCGTGTATATGACCCAAGACATTGGCACGGCCAAACTGCGCTTCGAGGACTACCCGATAGACAAAATGGTGTACGTAGTGGGGAACGAACAGAACTACCACTTTCAGGTGCTGTCCATCCTGCTCGACAGGCTCGGCTTTGCGTGGGGCAAGTCGCTGGTGCATTTCTCCTACGGCATGGTGGAACTGCCGGAAGGCAAGATGAAAAGCCGCGAAGGCACCGTGGTCGATGCGGACGACCTGATAGCCGACATGATAACCACCGCCCGGGAGACATCCACCGGATTGGGCAAATTGGACGACTGCACGCCGGAGGAGGCCGCCCAAGTGTTCCGCATGGTGGGGCTCGGCGCACTGAAATACTTCATCCTGAAAGTAGACCCGCGCAAAAACATGCTCTTCAACCCGAAAGAATCCATCGACTTCAACGGCAACACCGGACCCTTTATCCAGTACACCCATGCTCGCATCAAGTCGGTGCTGCGGAAAGCCGCCGCCCAAGGCATCGCGTTCGATAGCTGGGATGGCCGGACCGAACCGTCCGACAAGGAAATCACGCTGATACAGCTGCTGGCCGAATTCCCCGCCGTGGTCAGGCAGGCCGGGGCCGACTTCAGCCCTGCACTGATAGCCAACTACGTGTATGAACTGGCCCGGGAGTTCAACCAGTTCTACCACGACTTCACCATACTGGGCGAAGCGGACGCAGACAAGAAATGCCTGCGGTTGCTCCTCTCCGCCGATGTGGCCAAAGTCATCAAAACCGGTATGGGCCTGCTGGGAATAGACGTGCCGGAACGCATGTAGCAACCACTCAAACAAGCCGCTCTATCTCGTCAATGCTCAGCGCACTCTCGTCGGTCTCGCGGAAACGCCGCCCGATGGGAGTGATGCGCAGGCTCTCGGCATTAAACTTTTCCCCAAAAGACAGGTAGAAGCCTTGCCGCAGCAACTGGGCAGCCAACTGCGGTTTTCCCCTAAAGCCGTGCACGATAAAGCTGAAACCCGGCTTGTCCCGGGTGCTTCGCTCCGCCCGGCCGTCCGTGAACTGCCGCTGCAGGGCCAGCAGCTCGCCAAAGCAACGCACACAGTGCACAATCACCGGCTTATCCAAGCCTTGAGCCAAACTAACCTGCCGCCGGAACACCTCCCGCTGCAAAGGGAGCGGTGCCTGCGCATACTTGTCCAAGCCGCATTCGCCAATGGCAAACACCCGCTCGTCGGCAGCCAGGCGTTCCAGCAAGGCCCAGTCCGCCGGCCGGTGCGCCTCCCAGGGGTGGATACCGACGGAATACAGGCCCGGCCCGGCGGTCTGCAGCAGCCGGGCAGCCTCCGGCAAACTGAGGTTGCGCACGCTGCCGGGAGGAGGCTGCACCTTGTGCGTATGTATGTCGCGGATAAACACGGGGCAAAGATAAGGAGAAAAACACCGCACACCAACACCGCGCCGGGTTGCGCAGTTGGCCGAAAAAGCGTACTTTTGCCGCCCATCCCCGCAAGCCGGCAAAGCACCCCTTTGCGGCCCGGACGGAACACCAACACCAACACCAAGCACACAGTTATGGAAACACTCTTCTCTACCCTGCCCTACAAAGTGGCAGACATCGCATTGGCCGACTTCGGCCGAAAGGAAATAGAACTGGCCGAACAGGAAATGCCGGGCCTCATGGCCCTGCGCCACAAATACGGCCCGCAACAACCCCTGAAAGGCGCACGCATAATGGGATCATTGCACATGACCATCCAAACCGCCGTACTCATCGAAACCCTCGTCGCACTCGGCGCGGAAGTGCGCTGGTGCAGCTGCAACATCTACTCCACACAAGACCACGCAGCCGCCGCCATAGCCGCACGCGGCATACCCGTATTTGCCTGGAAAGGCGAAACCCCGGACGACTACTGGTGGTGCACCCTGCAAGCACTGCACTTTGGCAACGGACAAGGCCCAACCCTCATCGTCGACGACGGCGGAGACGCCACCCTGATGATACACACCGGCGTGGCCGCCGAAAAAGACCCCGACACCCTCAACAAGCCCACACAAGGCCCCGACGAAACCAGCCTCTACGCCCTGCTCCGGAGGGTGCTCCGGCACAACAACACGCTCTGGCAAAGCATAGCCGCCGGGGTGCGCGGCGTGTCCGAAGAAACCACCACCGGCGTACACCGCCTCTACCAAATGATGGAAAACCACACGCTGCTCTTCCCGGCATTCAACGTAAACGACTCCGTCACCAAATCCAAGTTCGACAACCTCTACGGTTGCCGCGAATCACTGGCCGACGGCATAAAGCGCGCCACCGACATCATGCTCGCAGGCAAAGTAGTGGTAGTGTGCGGATACGGAGACGTGGGCAAAGGCTGCGCCCGCTCCATGAGAGCCTACGGCGCCCGCGTCATCGTAACGGAAATAGACCCCATCTGCGCCCTGCAAGCAAGCATGGAAGGCTTCGAAGTCACCACCGTGGAAGACACACTGCCCGAAGGCAACCTCTACGTAACCACCACCGGCAACCGCGACATCATCCGCATAGAACACATGGAGCACATGAAAGACAACACCATAGTGTGCAACATCGGCCACTTCGACAACGAAATCCAAGTCGACCTGCTCAAAGCCTACCCCGGCATCCAATGCACCAACATAAAACCCCAAGTCGACAAGTACACCTTCCCCGACGGGCACAGCCTCCTGCTCCTGGCCGACGGCCGCCTGGTCAACCTCGGTTGCGCCACCGGACACCCCTCCTTTGTCATGAGCAACTCCTTCACCAACCAAACCCTGGCACAAATCGAGCTACACACCAAACAATACCCCACGGGCGTACACCGCCTGCCCAAGCACCTCGACGAAGAAGTAGCCCGGCTACACTTGGAAAAACTCGGCGTGAAGCTCACACGCCTCACCCCCCTGCAGGCCCGCTACATAGGCGTGCCCATCGACGGGCCCTACAAACCCGACCACTACCGCTACTAAGCCCGCACCCATCACACCATGCCGCCTCAATCAGGGGGATGCGACCCACCGCTCGCATCCCCCTTCCTTTTCCCATCCCTCCGCCGCC
>CAYUYS010000085.1:0-7917 GCA_964449415.1 uncultured Paludibacteraceae bacterium
CTATGTTTGTCTGACAAGCTGTATGCTCTCATTTAATTCAACCAACGGGTAATACCATTCAATTATTCTTTGTACTTTTGCGCTTTCAATTCAAAATCGGGAACATACGATGAAAAAAGCAGGAATGATTGCATTGATGGCGATGGTTTGTTGGTTTGCAAAAGCCCAACAGGATTTTGTGACATACACCCGAAAATTACAATATGTCTTGGGAGCCATTGAAAATTTATATGTGGATACAGTTGACATAAACAAGGTAACGGAAGATGCTATCATCGGCCTTCTGGAAGGACTTGACCCGCACTCCGTATACATTCCGCAAGAAGAACTGCAACGGGCCACCGAGCCTTTGGAAGGTAGTTTTGAAGGCATCGGCATACAATTTCAGATGCTGGAAGACACCTTGTTTGTCATACAAACCATAGCCGGATGCCCGGCAGAAAGAGTTGGTATCCGGGCGGGAGACCGCATGATTGAGATAGAAGACTCGGTCATTGCGGGCGTAAAAATACAGAACTCCGAGATTCTGCGCCGGCTGCGCGGAAAAAAGGGAACAACCGTCAGGGTAAAAATGCAACGCCCGGGAGTGCCCGAACTGATTGAATTTCACATTACACGCGACAAAATACCGCTCTACAGCCTGGACGCTGCCTACATGATTGACAAGACCATTGGCTATATCAAAATAAACAATTTCGGCGCAACCACATTGGACGAATTCCAGAAAGCATTGGCTGCGTTAAAAAAGCAAGGCATGAAAGAGCTGATTCTGGACTTGCAGGGAAATGGCGGAGGTTACTTGAATGCTGCCATTGATCTGACAGACGAGTTTCTGGACAAAGACAAATTAATTGTTTATACGCAAGGAACACACCAGTCCAAAAGCATAGCGAATGCAACCGGCAAGGGTAATTTTGAAAAAGGCAACCTGATCATCCTGATAGATGAGACATCGGCATCTGCCAGCGAGATAGTAAGCGGAGCCGTTCAGGACTGGGACAGAGGCGTGTTGGTGGGCAGACGAACATTCGGCAAAGGACTGGTACAACGGCAACTTATCTTGCCGGATGGCTCTGCCATCCGGCTTACGACCGCACGCTACTACACGCCGACCGGACGCTGTATCCAGAAGCCATACAAAGGAATTGATTACCAGAAAGACCTGGAAATGCGTTACCAACACGGGGAGTTTATGCACGCAGACAGCATCCATTTCCCGGATTCCTTAAAATACGAGACATTGGCAAGCCGGCGCACCGTTTACGGCGGCGGAGGCATTATGCCGGACGTCTTTGTTCCTGTAGACACCGGCATGACAACCACTTATCACCGGAACATCATCGCCAAAGGAATACTCAACAAGTTCTGCTTGCAATACGTAGACGCACATCGCACGGAACTGAATGCACAATTCCCTGATTTCGAGACATTCTTGTCCGAGTTTTCTGTATCGGACGACATGCTGGACGAGATGAAAAACATGGGAGATGAAGCCAACATTGAGTTTTCCGAATCGGAATTCCTGCGATCCAAACAACTGTTCTGTATACAAATCAAGGCTTTACTGGCAAGAGACCTATGGAGCATACAAGAGTACTACCAGGTCATAAACCAACTGAATACTGCCTTGCTGATGGCCGTAGATATTTTGCACGACAATAGCCAGTACACCGGCATCCTCGGAGGGAAAAAATGACCGGACAGGAATTGGTTAGCTATCTGACATCCCATTGGGTTGAAATTACAGGAACCATCCTGAGCCTTATTTACCTGTTCTTGTCCGTAAAACAGCATATATGGCTGTGGATTTTCGGCTTTGCGAGTTCCGCATTGTACATTGCCGTGTTCTTCCGGAGCAAGTTCTATGCAGACATGAGTTTGCAAGTGTATTACTTGGCTGTCAGTGTGTACGGTTTTCTGCATTGGACGCTCAAGCGGCCGGAAACAGGAAAAGGTGATTTGCCGGTCGTTTCCGTAAACGGCAAACAAATCGTGATACTTTCGCTGGCGGCGGTTGTCATTTGGGCCGCTTACTATTTTGTTCTCAGCAACTTCACCGACTCGGATGTTGCCTTCCCGGACAGTGTAACAACGGCTTTAAGCATCGTAGCAACATGGATGCTTGCTCGCAAGATGCTGGAACACTGGCTTATATGGATTTTCGTAGATGCCTTTTCCGCCTTCCTTTACCTGCACAAGGAACTGTATTTCACCACAGGGCTGTTCGCCATATATACCCTGATGGCAGTTATCGGGTATCTGCGCTGGCGAAAGGATGCTCATACACCTGCAGTCCGATAAGTTTCTTATTATCTACTTTCCGCCACAACAATTGGTTCAGCTTATAGGTGAGAAACGCACTTCCGGCACCAAGCAGGGCACCGGCAAGCACATCCGTAGGATAGTGCGCCCCCAAGTTCAACCGCGAATACGCCACTCCACATGCCCACACATAACCGGGAACCGCAACATACCAACGCGGGTATTGCAGAACCAGCATGGTGGCCGTGCTGAATGCTATGGAGCTATGTCCGGAGGGAAAACTGGGCGAACTTTCCGATTCTGCGGCATAAATATAGTCCGGAAAAGTTTCGTAAGGCCTCGGACGCTGCACGGTGTACTTCAAACCATACGTCAGGGCGGTGGACAAGCCAAGGCTCACGCCCGCGCACAAAGCATCCTTGAGTAATTGATCGTTGTGTGTAGCAAGAGCTGTAATTCCCTGAATGACAGGAACTCCAACCGAAACGACATACGCACTGCCGGATAAGACACGACTGCATCCATACATGCCCGACTGAGCGTTAAAATAATGCAGCATCCGGGCATCTTTGTTTTGCGAACAAGCAGCAAGAGCAACAAACAACAAGGAAAAGACAAGAAAAATACGACGCATGTTTTTTCGGCAAAGATAATATTTTCTGAACGGATAAACGATTCGACTGCCAAACCCTAAACATGCCGAAAAACCTGAAAGAAGAAAAAACGCCGGCATCGCCATCATTCGGGCATGCCACGCATCAGCTCGCGACGAAACTTTTGTTCTGCATCATAATAGAAAAAGAGTTTTCGTGGACTCAGCAGGCGTTCCAGTTCTTTTCGGTAATCGGCAAGCAGCCGCGCTTCCTCTTCTTCCTTACGTACCAATGCCGCATTGGCCGCCCGAAAATCCTCTTCCGTGAATTTTCTTATATCCTGCTTGCGACGTTCCGAAAAATATTTTTTTTGCAAGTTCCAACTGGCTTGTTCGTATTTTTTATACACAGGTTCCACCTTTTGTTGCTCTTCGGATGTGAGCCGGGCTTTTTCTGCTATAAAGCGCCATTTACCGGCCAACATTTCTTCAACCGTAGGACGAGGATGCTTGCCTCCCGGCTGCGCACAGAGCTGTGCAGAAAAACATGCCATCAGGCCGATAACAACATACAACTTACACTTTTTCATAATCCTATCGTTTATTCTTCCAGGTTCAGGAGATAATCATAATACGCATTTGTGTCCCATTGTGACAATAAGAACAATTCGTATTCCGCGTCATTGCGTTCCAAGTAATGATTGTACACGAGCAAGGAAACTTGCGTGATCAACACAATGCCTGCCAATGCTGCAGCCACGGACAGCCAAAGCCGGATATGCCGCCGTTTGGATGACTTCTGCATAATCAGGACATCGAGACGTTCTGAAAAATCCTCAAAATAATTTTCCGGCACTGTAAAAGGAGGCCTGTTCGAATGCTGTTTTTCCATATCCAGTATTATTTAAACAGTCTGACTGTTGTTCACAAATTCGGTTACTTTCTTCACGGCATGATGATAGGATGCTTTCAAGGCGCCTACCGATACGCCTAAAATAGCCGCCATATCTTCGTATTTCATGTCATCAAAATACTTCATGTTAAACACCAGACGTTGTCTTTCGGGCAAGGTCAGTATGGCTTGTTGCAATATTTTTTCGGTTTTATCGCCGTCAAAATACGTGTCGCTTTCCATTTTCTGAAACAGGAAATCATCAAAACCATCCAAAGAAAATGTATTGTTTCTCCGCTGTTGCGCCAGAAAAGTCAAGGTTTCGTTGGTCGCAATGCGGAAAAGCCAAGTGCTGAGCTTTGCATCTCCCCGAAAATCATTCAGATTGTCCCACGCCTTCAGGAAAGTGTTCTGCAACAAGTCATTGGCATCATCGTGCACCAATACCATTTTGCGGATATGCCAATAAAGCGATTCCTGATACAACCGCACTATTTTGCTAAAAACCGCAGCACAACGTCCTGATTCTTTCAACTGCCTGACGACATCTTCTTCCGACACATTCATAGTAATCCAGCCCAACTGAGCTTGCTTTTAGGTAAGACATTTCTAAACCCGGAAGGTTTAAAACACAGCAAAAGTAAGATTATTTTTCTATTTTTGCAGCGTATTTCTACGTATGGACAACATGAGCACGCATCATGACCAACTCCCGAATCATTTTGTATACAGCCAAGGGGTGATCGATTTTGTTACCGTAGTGGCCGAAACTTGCCGTCTGCTGGAAAACGCCTCGCAAATATCCAAAACGGAGTTTGTCGATACACTGACCAAAATATTGCCGCTGCTTTATCTGAAAACCGTGTTGTTGGAACAGCCGCAACATCTGCTTGATGGTTTTACGGAGCTGTTTGTCGACGAGGAGGATTATAATTACGTAAACAGCCTGATACAAAATAAGTTGGGTGCAGACGACACGTATTTGGACTCATTCCGTGCAGAAATGCAATACAGCGACACGCCTGTGGTGTCGACCGTTTCCGAAAATTTGGCTGATATATATCAGGAAATCAAGAATCTGGCCGGCAATTATCAGACCGGCGACACGGAAGTAATGAATGATGCCATTGCCGATTGTCTGGAAGCATTTCGGGAACATTGGGGACAAAAAACGTTAAGTGCCTTGCAGGCTTTGCATGCCATTAAATACAGCGAAACGAAAGAGGAAGAGGATTAATTGTGGAAAAACAAAACATGTACCGGCCCAGAATAACAAAAGCAGAACTAAATACATTGCCACCAACAAGTTTTCCGGGCAAAATCACCATTATCGACCGGAAAGAACACATCATTCCCGCCATCAGTTTCCTACAAGAACAGGATACTGTCGGCATAGATACGGAAACAAGGCCCTCGTTTGTCAAAGGCATCCGATTTCCGGTGGCCCTGCTCCAGATAGCCACACAAGAGCATTGTTTTCTGTTCAGGCTCAACAAAACCGGCATGACCGATGCAATAGCCGAATTTCTGAGCAACAAGGATATTCGGAAAATAGGGCTTGCGCTGCGCGACGACTTCAATGCGCTGGCTAAACGTCATCGTTTTATACCGGCCAATTGCATCGACCTGCAGAGCATGGTGCAGCAATACGGCATTCTGGATATGGGACTGCAAAAAATCTTCGGTATTGTTTTTGGCCAACGCATATCCAAATCGCAGCAATTGACCAATTGGGAAAACGAAACACTCACGGAGCAACAGCAACGGTACGCAGCCACCGATGCATGGGCCACCCTCATGATTTACACAAAACTGCAACAGCTTCCACGCCTGTCGACACAGGAAATAAAAGAACTGATGCTGCAAAATCCCATAAAATCATGACGACCATCTATCTGAAACCACATAAGGAAGAAAGCCTGCTCCGTTTTCATCCTTGGGTCTTTTCCGGGGCCATCCAAAGCATGGATGGAACGCCTCAGGAAGGCGACATCGTACAAGTACGTGACAGCCGACATCAGTTTCTCGGTATCGGGCACTACCAAGTGGGCAGCATTGCGGTACGCATACTTTCTTTCCGTAACATACCCATAGACCATGCCTACTGGGCCGGGCGCATACAACAAAGTTATGAACTGCGATGTGCCCTCGGCCTCAACCAACCCGGTCGGAACAACACCTACCGCCTCATACACGGCGAAGGCGACTTTTTGCCGGGACTTGTGGTGGATGTGTATGATGATACAGCCGTTATACAGGCGCATTCCGCAGGCATGCACAAAGAACGGGAACGCATTGCACACATTATCGCAGACACCGTGCCGGACATAAGGAATGTCTACTATAAATCGGAGGGAACGTTGCCTTACAAAGCACCCATAGATCTTGCAGAAAGGCAAGATGGATACCTGATTGGCGGCAAGGGCAACCATACGGCCATGGAAAACGGTCTGCAATTTCACATAGACTGGATGCGCGGCCAAAAAACAGGTTTCTTTATTGATCAGCGGCAGAACCGTGCGCTGTTGGAACAATATGCACACGGACGCAGCGTGCTGAACATGTTTTGCTATACAGGCGGATTTTCGGTGTATGCCTTGCGCGGCGGAGCTCAGTCGGTCCATTCCGTCGACAGCTCGGCCAAAGCAATAGAACTCACCAACGAAAATGTGGCCTTGAACTTTCCGCAATGCACAAACCACCAAGCATTTGCCATAGATGCTTTCAAATACATGGCACAGTCGCACGACAAGTACGACCTTATCGTACTTGACCCGCCTGCCTTTGCCAAACACAGGGATGCTCTCCGCAATGCCCTGCAAGGATACAAGCGGCTGAATGCAAAAGCCTTCGAACAAATCCAAAGCAACGGGTTGCTCTTTACTTTTTCTTGTTCGCAAGCCGTCAGCAGGGAACAGTTTCGGCTGGCAGTGTTCAGCGCGGCGGCACAGACCGGACGCAAAGTGCGCATCCTGCATCAGCTCACACAACCGGCCGACCATCCCGTAAACATATACCACCCGGAAAGCGAATACCTGAAAGGGCTCGTCTTGTGGGTGGAATGAATCCTTTCGGGAAAAATAATACCCGCAGAATGTTAAAAACATTTCGCGCCTTCAAAAACTTTACTATATTTGCGGCCGTCAACCCGACTAAATTCATACTCATCTCAAAAATCAATTGCCTATTGCACACAATTACTCAATAAACCCAATAAAATTGAAGTAATGAAGCAGCTCGTGAACTTGACCGACACGGAGTTGGTCAGATTGTACGAAAAAGGCAATAACAAAGCATTCGAAGTTCTCTTGTACAAATATCAGGAAAAGGTGTTCAACCAAATTTACCGGATAGTAAAGCAACGTGAACTGACGGAAGATATTTTTCAAGAAACATTTTTCAAGGCAATCATCAACCTGAAACAAGGCAATTATGTGGAGACAGGAAAATTCCTGCCATGGATAAACCGTATCGCCCACAATTTAATCATCGATCATTTCCGGCGCAAAAAAAACGAAAACACCGTGCCGAACTATGCCAACGAGTGCGACCTGTTAGACAACCTGGATTTGTACGAACACAGCATTGAGGACAATCTCATAAACGAACAAATCCTCAGCGATGTGGTGCATCTCATTTATTTTTTGCCGGAAAACCAGCAGGAAGTCGTCCGCATGCGCATATTCCAGGATCTTAGTTTCAAGGAAATTGCGGAACTGACGGGTGTCAGTATCAACACCGCGCTGGGGCGCATGCGCTACGCCCTGATCAACATGCGGCGACTGGCAGAAGAGCACAAACTGACCCTCGAAATGAAATAACAAAACTAAATTCACAAAAAAACACACGCATACATACTATTCAGGCAAAACATCCGTTTCTAAAGGAAAAACAATCAAGTTCAACCTTTAAAGCACCATGCCTATGCCTGAGAATTCTACGCTGAAATGCGATGCAGACTGCATAGCCGACACAAACGAGCCTTTGCGGCCCAAAGCATCCACCATTGAAAACATCCTGCGGTTTGCCGCTACCTATCAGGTTGCCAAAACCAAAGATGGTCGTTTCATAGAAACCGTGTTAAACTGATTTTGAGACAATCCACAAACAGCACCGCCTCTCCGGAATCGTCACTGAACGCTCGGAAAGGCGGTTTTGTTTATGGCGAGCT
>CAYUYS010000086.1:0-7887 GCA_964449415.1 uncultured Paludibacteraceae bacterium
GGGCACAGGGCCCGATACCGGTTTATTCTTCCGAAAGAAGAATTTCCATTTGGATGATTGCGGATTTGGTGACGCTGGTGCCGGGCCCGAAGATGGCGGCCACGCCGGCTTTGTAGAGGAAGTCATAGTCCTGTGCGGGTATGACGCCTCCGGCGGTGACGATAATGTCTTCGCGGCCGAGCTTTTTGAGTTCCTCTATCACCTGGGGCACAAGCGTCTTGTGTCCGGCGGCGAGCGAGGATACGCCCAGTATGTGCACGTCGTTTTCCACGGCCTGTTTGGCGGCTTCGGCCGGTGTCTGGAACAAGGGTCCCATGTCCACATCGAAGCCGCAGTCGGCATAGCCGGTGGCAACGACTTTGGCGCCGCGGTCGTGCCCGTCCTGTCCCATTTTGGCAATCATGATACGTGGCTGACGGCCTTCTTTCTTGGCAAATTCGGCTGTCATGGCGCAGGCTTTCTTAAAGTCTTCGCTGTTTTTGGTTCCTGAACTGTACACGCCTGAAATGGTTCTTATGGTTGCTTTGTAACGTCCTGCAACGGCCTCGCAGGCATCGGATATTTCGCCCAGTGTGGCGCGCACGCGTGCGGCCTCCACGGCCAGCTCGAGCAGGTTGCCCTGTCCGGTGCGGGCGCATTCGGTTATGGCTTCGAGTGCCCGGCGGACGGCCTCGTTGTCGCGGCCGGCGCGGAGCTGTTGCAGTCTTTCTATCTGTTGTTTGCGCACGGCGGTGTTGTCCACTTCCAGAATGTCAATCGGGTCTTCGTGTGCCAGGCGGTACTCGTTTACGCCAATGATTTTCTGGTTGCCGGAGTCGATGCGTGCCTGTGTGCGCGCGGCGGCGGCTTCGATGCGCATTTTCGGAATGCCGGTCTCGATGGCTGCTGCCATGCCGCCCAGTTGCTCTATTTCCTCGATATGCGCCCAGGCCTTTTCGGCAATGGCGTTGGTGAGCGATTCCACGTAGTAGGAGCCGGCCATCGGGTCAATTTCCTTGCATATCTTGGTTTCTTCCTGAATGTAAATCTGCGTGTTGCGGGCAATGCGTGCCGAGAAGTCGGTCGGGAGCGCGATGGCTTCGTCCAATGCGTTGGTGTGGAGCGACTGGGTGTGTCCCAGTGCTACGCCCATGGCCTCTATGCAGGTGCGGCCCACGTTGTTGAACGGGTCTTGTTCGGTCAGCGACCAGCCGGAGGTCTGGCTGTGCGTGCGCAAGGCGAGCGATTTGGGGTTCTTCGGGTTGAACTGTTTCACAATCTTGGCCCACAGCATGCGGGCGGCGCGCATTTTGGCTATTTCCATAAAATGGTTCATGCCTATGGCCCAGAAGAACGACAGGCGCGGTGCGAACGAGTCGATGTCCATGCCGGCATTGATGCCTGCCCGCAGGTACTCCAGTCCGTCGGCCAGGGTGTAGGCCAGCTCGATGTCGGCGGTGGCACCGGCTTCCTGCATGTGGTAGCCCGAAATGGAAATGGAGTTGAACTTGGGCATGTGCTTCGAGGTGTATTCGAATATGTCGGCAATAATCTTCATGGAGAACTTGGGCGGATAAATGTAGGTGTTGCGCACCATGAACTCCTTCAGAATATCGTTCTGGATGGTGCCGGCCATTTCTTCCAATTTGGCACCCTGCTCCAGTCCGGCGTTTATGTAGAAGGCCATGATGGGGAGCACGGCGCCGTTCATGGTCATGGACACGGACATTTTGTTCAGGGGTATGCCGTCGAAGAGCACTTTCATGTCTTCCACCGAGCAGATGGACACGCCGGCTTTCCCCACGTCGCCCACCACGCGCTCGTGGTCGGCATCGTAGCCGCGGTGCGTAGCCAGGTCGAAGGCCACGGAAAGGCCTTTCTGCCCGGAAGCGAGGTTGCGGCGGTAGAAGGCGTTCGATTCTTCGGCGGTGGAGAATCCGGCGTACTGGCGGATGGTCCACGGGCGCATGGGATACATGCCGCTGTACGGGCCGCGCAGGAAAGGCGGCAGTCCGGCAGCATAATTCAGATGTTCCATACCGGCCAAGTCGTCGGCGGTATAAACCGGCTTGACGGGAATCTGTTCCGGCGTAAGCCAATTCTCGGCGTTGCCCGTTTCGGCTTTCGAAGCGGCAACGTGCTTGATATCGATTGTATTAAAATCTGGTTTCATAGTGTTCGGTCTGTATAAGCCGCAGGCAGGCCTGCAACTCGATTGGTTGGGGTTTGTTATTGGTTTATCAGTTGCTTGTTGAAAGCCTGCAAGGTTTCCAGTACGTTCACTTTCACGTGTATGAAGTTTTCTATGCCGGCGGCTTTCAGCTCGTCCATGCAGGCGGGCGCACCGGCCACCACGAAGATTTGTTTGCCTCCGATGGCTTGGTAGGCCGCGGGTGCCAGTTCGGCATATTCCTCGTCGCTCGAACAGAGCACAACAATGTCCGCCCCGGCCTTTTGTGCGGCGGCAACGCCTTCTTCCACCGTTTGGAAGCCGAGGTTGTCAATGACTTCGTAGCCGGCGCAGGCAAAGAAGTTGCAGGAGAACTGCGCGCGTGCCAGACGCATGGCTAAGTTGCCCATGGTGAGCATGAAGGCTTTCGGACGTTTGCCGGAGGCTTCGGTAGCCAAGCGCAAAGCCTCGAACTGCTCGGCGGCACGTGCGGTGGGCAAGGTGTCCAAGCCCGCTTCGGTGGAGCAGCCGCAGCTGCCTTGGCACGGTTCCTTGGTGATTTTGTCGCCGGCCACTTCGTTGAAGTTCGGGAACTGGTTTGTGCCCAAATAAACCTCCTTGCGGCCGGCCACATCCTTTTGGCGTTTTTCCGCAGTGGCTCTGATGGCGGCCTGAACCGTGCCGTTTTCCACAGCGGCAAAGAAGCCGCCGGCATTTTCGGTATCGAGGAAGAGTTTCCAGGCCTGTTCGGCTATCTTGGCCGTGAGGGTTTCTATGTAATAGGAACCGGCAGCGGGGTCAACCACCTTGTCGAAGTGCGATTCTTCTTTCAGCAGGAGCTGCTGGTTGCGTGCAATGCGCTCCGAAAAGTCGTCGGATGCCTTGTAGGTGATGTCGAAGGGGTTCACGGTGAGCGAATCCACGCCGCCGATGGTGGCACTCATGGCTTCCGTTTGCGTGCGGAGCATATTCACGTGCGCATCGAAAATGGTTTTGTTGAACAAGGACGTTTCCGCGTGCACATGTATTTTGGCGGAGCAGTCGCATGCCGGGTTGTAGGCTTTCACAATGTTTGCCCAGAGCAGGCGCGCCGCCCGGAACTTGGCTATTTCGAAGAAGTAGTTGCCGCCCACGCCGAAGTTGAACTTGATGGCTTTGGCCGCTTCGTCGGCGGTCAGTCCGGCATCGGTGAGCATGGTCATGTACTGCACGCCCCAGGCCAGCGCATAGCCCAATTCCTGCGAAACGTACGCGCCCGCATTGTTCAGGCAGACGGCGTTGACACCAAGCATGCGGTAGTTGGGCAGGGCCTTGCCGGCTTCCACTGTTTGCCGGATCAGGTTGCTGACCGTGCCGGCATCCAGCTTTTTGCCTTTCAGCAGCATGCGGCTGATGGGGTCGCAGTTGATGGAGCCGTTCAGTTTGGACAGGTCGTAGCCTTTTTGGGTGAAATAGTCGGTCAGCAACGCGGCCAGTTCGGCACACGCGCGGATGCAAACCGTAAAGTTCAGCTCTACGCAGTCGGCACAAATGCCGTTGAGCAAGGTGGCAATGTACTCGGCGCACAGATCCTGCTTGCTTAGTTTGAAGCCGATGGAGTCAATGCCTTTGTCGAGTATTTCCAATGCTTTGGCGTTGGCTGCGGATGCGTCGGAGGCATCGATGTTCTGGCGCACATACCAGGTGTTGTTGTCTTTCGTTCCGCGGACGTACGGGAATTTGCCCGGTGCGGAATCTTTGGTTTCCAGACCTTCCAGATCCTCGGCGCGGTAGAAAGGCATCAGGTCGAAACCTTCCGTTGTGCGCCACACGAGCTTCCGGTTGAAGTCGGCACCTTTCAGGTCGGCAATGATTTTGTCCATCCATTCCTGTGTGGAAACGGCCGGAAAATCTGCCAGTAAATTCAATTTGTTTTCTGCCATATTTGTTTGATTTAGTGAATTGAGAATCCGTTTCTACCTATTTTTTCAACGCGGCAAAGGTAAACATTTTTGCAGAGTTGCCAAATATAAAAATCGGGGGGAGAATCGGACAAAGCCGGCTGCGGGATGCTCAGATGAACAGTGCGTTGAAATACATCCAGATGACATAGCGTGTGAATTTGCCCGCGAGCATGGAGGCTGCCACGATAGGGAACCTGCATCGGAAAAAGCCGGAAGCCACAGCGATAATGTCGCCAATGCCCGGCAGGAACGAGAAGAAAGCAAACCAGTCGCCGTATGTGTGTATCCTTTCCTGAAAGCGGTCTATCTTTTCCTTTTTGATGCGCATGTATTTCTCAATCCATTCCATTTTGCCCAGCAAACCAATCCAGTAGCAGGTCAGTCCGCCGAGCCAGTTGCCGATGGTGGCGGCAACGACGCATCCCCAAGGGTTCAGGCCGGCAAACAGCACGCCGGTAAACACGACTTCGGAACTGAACGGGAGTATGGTTGCCGCAAGAAATGCAGCCAGAAACAGTCCGAAATAGCCGAGCGTAATCAGTGCATCCATACACTTACAGCATAAACCATGCGGATATGTTGACGATGAGCGTGAACAGGAACCACACGGAGCGCAACAGGGTTTGCCCCGACAGGCAATAGTAAGCGCCGTGTATGCTGACCCACAGTGCCAGCAGCGGGAAAACAGACAAGCCGTTCGCTGCAGGGAAGGCCAAAAGCGGAACGGTGAAGAAAGCATACAATATCGTAACGTCGATACCGGCGCGGGTGAACACGGAGATACGGTATATGTTGAAGTAATAGCTGATCACACCGAAACTGCCACAGAAAATGAGCAGCAGGAAATAAACGGATGGCTGGTAATCACGAGTCCAATCGGGCAAGGTGCGTTGGCACATGCCGGCCAATGCGTCGGCAAAAAGGTTGAAACAGTTGTACCACGCCAAATAAGCCACCCAGAACACCACGACCGTGCACAGCCCGATGAGCGAAGCGAGCAGCACACGCAACGAGAACGCACGTTCCGCCATAAAGGTAATCCACATGACGGGAATGAACCAGAGCATGTCGGGCAGGAACATGGCAGCCACAGTGGCCAGCAGCGTGGCCAGATAGGCTTGCTCCACGCTCCAAATGTTCTTGAACATGGTGCCGGTGAGCGCAAGTATGCCCGTGAAGGACAGGACGGCCAATTGGGGCTCGAGTGCGTAACGCCCGGCGGGACAGGCACTGATGAAAAGGGTGTAGAGCAACAAAGGCACAACGCTCCATTTGCGCTGTATGTCGAATCTGAGCAAGAGGCCGGAAATGAAAAGGCCGTTGAGCAAGGTCAGGGCCAGCGTGGCGGCTAATTGCAGGTGGATGTCGAAATGGAAGGTATAGCATATAGGCAGACCGATGGTCAGCGAGCCTGTTGCGTCGGCCGGATGCCGGAAGTCCGGCAGCCATATAGCCAAACAGCCCATCAGCAACAGTATGCTGACGGGCGTGTTCGGTCGTTCTGTATTTATAAAGGCATTTCTCACAGCAGGCCTCGTTTTTCAAGCAAGTATTTGGGGTCGGGTTGTTTGCCGCGGAAGCGCAGATAGAGCGTCATGGGGTCTTCCGTATTGCCGCGTTCCAGTACGTTTTTGCGGAACGAAGCGGCTACGGCCGGGTCGTATATGTTGCCTGTTTCGCGGAAGGCCTCGAACGTGTCGCTGTCAAGTACGGCAGCCCAAGTGTAGCTGTAATAGCCTGCGGCATATCCGGTGGTGAAAATGTGGTTGAAATACGTGCTCCGGTAGCGCACAATGATTTGCGGAATCATCTTCATTGTGTCGAGCGATGCTTGCTCAAAGGCATTGACATCCACTTCGTGGGTTGTGTTGAGCGTATGCCAGTCCATGTCCAGAATGGCGGCGGACAGCAACTCGGTCATGACAAAGCCTTGGTTGAACTTGCTGGCCTGCTGTATTCTTTCTATCAGGCTGTCGGGGATGATTTCGCCGGTCTGATAATGTTTGGCGTAGGTGCGCATCACTTCCGGCTCGTAGCACCAGTTTTCCATCAGCTGCGAGGGCAGCTCCACAAAGTCGCGGGGCACATTGGTGCCGGACAGGCTCTTGTAGGTGCATTGGCTTAGCAAGCCGTGCAGGGCGTGCCCGAACTCGTGGAACATGGTTTCCACTTCGTCCATTGTGAGCAAGGAAGGCTTGCCGGCCATGGGTTTGGTGAAGTTGCCCACGTTGATAATGGCCGGGCGATGGTTTACGCCGTCGCGGATGTATTGGTCGGTCAGGTTGCTCATCCATGCGCCGGCCCGCTTTCCCGGACGCGGGAAGTAGTCGGTGTAGAGCACGCCTATGAGCGAACCGTCCGCATTGGTCACTTCAAACACTTCCACATCGGGATGGTAGACCGGCACGTCATCCAACTGGCGGAACTGCAGGCCGTAGAGCTTGGTGGCCAAGCCGAACACGCCGGCGCGGACGTTCTCGAGCTGGAAGTAGGGCTTCAGGTCTTCTTCGTTCAAATCGTATTTCTGCTTGCGCAGTTTTTCTGCATAAAACCACCAGTCCCACGGCTCTAATGTTTCACCTTTGCCTTCGGCATCCATGAGTTGCTGCAGTTCGGCAGCTTCGGCGGTGGCGCGCTGCAGCGCAGGCGTCCAGACGGAAGCCAGGAAGTCGTTGACGGCTTGGGGCGTTTTGGCCATGGTGTCATCCAGAATGTAGGCAGCCGGCGTGTCGAAACCGAACAGCTGTGCCCGCTCCACGCGCAGTTGCATGATGCGGTTGATAACGGCTTTGTTGTCGTTTTCGTTGTCGTGGTTGGCGCGGGTAGTGTAGGCCATGAGCAGGTCGCGGCGCAGGTCGCGGTTCTCGGCATATTGCAGCACGGGAATGTAGCTCGACTGCTTGGGGGTGAAGAGCCATTTGCCGGGCTGTCCGGCGGCAGCGGCTTCTTCGGCGGCAGCCTGCTTGACGTTTTCCGGCAAACCGGCCAAATCGGCTTCGTTGTCCACAAACTTCCGGTAGGCGTTTGTTTCGGCCAGCACGTTCTGCCCGAATTGCAGCTCGGCAAGGGCCAGCTCCTTGTTTATCTCCCGCAGGCGGGCTTTCTTCTCGTCGTCAAGGTCGGCACCCTGCCGGATGAACAGGCGGTAGGTCTCCTCCAAGAGGCGCAACTGTTCTGCGTTCAGTCCGAGTGTCTTGCGCCGCTCGTGCAGGGTCTTGATGCGCGCAAACAGTTTTTCGTTCAGGGTGATGTTGTCGCTGTGTTCCGACAGCAGGGGCGACACTTCCAGGGCGATCTTTTCCAGCTCGTCGTTGGTGTCGGCCGAATAGAGGTTGAAGAATACGGAAGCGACTTTGCCGAGCGTCTCGCCGCTGTACTCCAAGGCCTCGATGGTGTTCTCGAAGGTCGGTTCGTCCGGATTGTTGGCAATGGCCTCTATCTCGGCGGTCTGTTGCTCCATGCCCTTCAGGAAGGCAGGCATGTAGTGCTCCGTGCGGATTTGGTCGAACGGCGGAACCCCGTGGGGTGTGTCATACGTTTCAAGGAACGGATTCTTGCCGCTCCGGTTGCAGGCTGTCAGCATAAGTGCAAGTACTGAAATGGTTAAAACGCGTGTCTTCATGTGGTTCATACTGTTTTGTGATTTGCCGGGCAAAGGTAATACAAAAAAACAGATAATTACCTATTGGTCGAACTAAGTTTTAGAATAAATCAAAGTGAAAAAGCTGCGCCCGGCCCGGACGCCTATCTGCGCCCGCCGCCGCAGGCAAGGCAGTCAGGGCCGAACAGGATGGC
>CAYUYS010000087.1:0-7664 GCA_964449415.1 uncultured Paludibacteraceae bacterium
GAACGTCAAGTCGGCGCGGAGAGGAGGTAGGAAAATCGTCTATACAAGTTGGAGAAAGTCGACTATATGATTTGGGAAAGGCGTACCGCTTGCCGAACCGTTTGCTTTGGCCGGAAACAGCAAGGTTCCAACTTCCGTAGTTTTCCGGAAAATTGGAACCTTGTATAACGAAGGGCGTTAGCGGATTATTCCCAGTAGGCGTGGTTTACTTTGCCCGTCCAGACATCGGTAAATATTTGTAATTGCGAATGCCCGCCGATAATGTAGATGCGTTTGTCTGTCTCGTCCACCACAACGGACTGGTTGGTTCGCAGCTCGAAATCTTCCGGCATGTAATTGGACGCGGTGTCGGGCACTACCCAGTTCAGGCCTTCGTCGGTGGTTTCCAATATGTATGATGTCATTAGTTTGCCATCTTCGTCGGTGCCGCCGAACAGCAACAATTTGTCATCGTAGTTGATAAGTGAGGAGCCGGCCAGCGAGCCGAATGTCGGTTCTTCTATGCTCAGGTTGATCCAATAATTGCCGTTTTCGGTAGTCCAACGTGTGTTTACCGGCTTGTTTTCGACGGTATATCCGCCCATTACCAATGCCTTTGGCGTATTTGTGCGTGTGAGGAAGGTAACGCTTGCAAAGTCACTGATGGGAAATCCGGTAGGAGTTTCCGAGCCTCGTGTCCAGGTAGTGCCGTCGGTTGTAGAGGCAAAATAGTGTGTGCCGGTATCTTTTTCTCGTATGATAGCCCAGAGTTTGTCGTTAAAACTCATCAGCAGGCTTGTAAATACGTACGCGTTGTCGGATATGCCGATGGTTGTCCACCTTGTGCCTCCGTCCGTAGACTTGTATAGCGTTTCATCGGTGGTCAGGAATAAGTTGCTGTCGTGGAGAACCATGTGCCTGAAGTCGTTGGTTGCGGGCAGGCCGGTGAGTTGGCTGCTGACCAATGTCCAAGTAGAGCCGTCCGTCGAAGTGTACAGGTAATTGTTCAGACCACTGCCGACAAAGAGGTGGAGTTGTTCGTTGAACCAAACAGCTTTCTGGTTGCTTCCGGCATGCGTATAAACTCCCGAGTTGCGCCGCTCCCACACATACAAGTCGGGATCCACTTGGTGCACATTGACATAGATGTTATACCACATGGTGGTTACTCCGTCGGCGGCATAGTTCAGCAGTCGTACCGGCTGCACGGAAAAATCGATGGTGTCGCTGCCGGTCAGTATAATGGTGTCATCGCCGCAATACAATATAGCTCCTGCCGACGGAGCATTGAATATAAATGTAGGGAAAACGCTGTCTATGCGTGTCTGGTAGGGTAATGAATCTTCATTGTATACCAGATTGCAGCTATCCACAACTGTGAATACGGCCGTTTCGAGATAGGGAATGCTGTCGTTTTCGGCAAAGGTAAGCCCGGCCAACGTAGCGTCATCAGATAGCTCTACGGTCGTTCCGCTGTCCAGACAGGCCGGCGTGGCAATGATGATGCAAGCAAGGCATGCCGCCCACATGATTTTATTGAAGTACATGAATCTTAAATTATTTATATTATCCGACTGCAAAAGTACAAGAAATAGGCATAGTAACTGTTGGCGTATGGTCAATTTATCCTTTTTTAGGAAACAAAAACGGTCAACTGTTTTCCAACAAGCGTTTGATAACCGTTTGTGCCGAGATTTCCCGATTGGCGGCTTCCGGAATGACGATGGACTGCGGGCTCTCTATGACATCATCCGTAACAATCATGTTCCGTCTTACGGGCAGGCAGTGCATGAAATAGGCGTTGTTGGTTACGGCCATGTGCTTTTGGCTGACCGTCCAACGGCGGTCTGTGCTCAGGATTTTTCCGTAATTCGGGTCTTGATAGGCGGCCCAGTTTTTGGCATAGATGAAGTCTGCGCCTTCGAAGGCTTTCAGTTGATCGTATTCGACGGTCGCGTTCCGGACAAATTTCTCATCCAGTTCGTAGCCTTCCGGATGCGTGATGACAAAATCCACATCGGCTTCGTTCATAAAGTCGGCAAACGAGTTTGGAACGGCTTGTGGCAGCGCGCGCGGATGCGGTGCCCACGTGAGGACCACTTTAGGACGTGCCGTTTTCTTATATTCTTCTATGGTAATCAGGTCGGCGAAGGCCTGCAACGGATGCCCGGTGGCGGCTTCCATACTGAATACGGGTTTGCCGGAATATTGGATGAACTGGTTCAGAATGGTTTCCTGATAGTCGAATTGCTTGTCTTCGAAACGCGCAAAGGAGCGTACGCCAATCACATCGCAGTAGCAACCCATAACCGGTATGGCTTCCAAGATGTGTTCGGGTTTGTCGCCATCCATAATGACACCGCGTTCCGTTTCCAGTTTCCATGCTCCCTGATTGATATCCAGCACAATGGTGTTCATTCCCAAATTCATGCCGGCTTTTTGGGTGCTTAGGCGTGTGCGCAGACTGGAGTTGAAAAACACCATGAGCAATGTTTTGTTTTCACCGACATGTTTGTAGGCATACCGGTTTGCTTTGATTTTCAGTGCTTCTTGCACAGCGTTCTGCAGGTTGCCCAGATCTTTTACATTGGTATATGATTTCATTTGGCTTGGTATTGAAAGTGTTTATGGTAATTCAAATGTGTCGGCATCGCGCCATACAGGGAATTTTTGTCGCGCCCGGTGCAGTTGTTCTACGTCCACCGCCGCTGTTTTTGTGCCGGTTTCGTTGTCGGCAAAGGTTATTTGTTCTTTGCCTCTGTAGTCCAGCAGGACGGAATGTCCGTTGTACGTCGTACCGGTTCCGTCTGTTCCGACGCAATTGACGGCGCAAACATAGCATTGGTTTTCCACCGCGCGTGCAGGCAGCAGGATATCCCAATCCGCAATGCGTTTTTCGGGAAAGTTGGCCACATAAACGAGTACATCGTAATCGTTTCCTGTCCTGTTCCGGCTCCATACGGGGAAACGCAGGTCGTAGCAGACCAGTATGCAGAAAGCGACGTTTCGGTAGGTTACGGTCAAGCGTTTGGTGCCGGGGGTGAACAGCTCGTTTTCTTTGCCCATGGAAAACAAGTGGCGCTTGTCTGCATGGTGGATTTGTCCGTCCGGCTCTACCAGAAAAGCCCGGTTATAAAAACGGCCATTATCGGTAGCCATAAAGCTGCCGATAATGGCTATTTTCGTATCATGCGCCCATTGGCGTAATGTTCTTACCGTTTCTTCCTGCATGTTTTCCGCCAAGTCCGGACGGTCGGTACAGAATCCGGTTGAGAACATCTCCGGCAATATTGCCACATCGGTTTTTCCGGCAAGGGCTGCCATTCTGTCTTCGAAAAAGCGCAGGTTGGCATGCTTGTCAGTCCACGCGATGGGATATTGCAACAGGCTGATGTTCATTTTCTAAATCCACCTTACATAGCAGAAGTCTTGTCTGTGAGGCAATTCCTCGTTTTTCGGGAACATGCGGAACGCATATTTGAACGGACCGGCATAATCCAGCTGGTAATTCAAGCCGAAGGTGAGTTTGGAGCCTTCGGTTTTGATCAGGCTCATTTCTGTTACGTCGTACAGGCGGTCTTCGTTGTTCTGTTCCGATTTGACGGTGACGAGTTCCACGCCGATGCCACGCGTGTTCATATCTTTGACATCTATTTCCACGCTCAGGTTGTAGTTTTCGCCAACCAACGGACTGTGAATCAATTGATCGGATGTAGAAACGTTCAACACTTCGATATTGTCCCAGTGAGCGGCGACATCTTCTTTCCAGGCGACGATTTCTTTGGCTTTCGCGCAATCGTTGGCCTGCAAATAGGCCGAACGTTTGGCCATTTTGTTGTAGAAGCGGTCGAAATAGTCGTCCATCATGCGCTTGGTGGTAAAGCGCGGCGTAATCTGCGAGATGGAATTCTTGATGGTCTGTATCCACTCCGGCGAGTATCCTTTGTTGTTTTTTGCATAATACATCGGAATGATTTCGTTTTCCAGTACGCGGTATATGGTTGCGGCATCCAACTGGTCTTGTTGGGCCTGGTTTTCGTAGGTGCGTTTCTCGGTCAGTGCCCAGCCTGCGCCTTGCACATAACCTTCCAGCCACCAGCCATCGAGCACGGAAAAGTTCAGCACACCGTTCATTTGTGCCTTTTCGCCGGACGTTCCGGATGCCTCCAACGGGCGTGTCGGCGTATTCAGCCAGATGTCTACGCCGGATATCAGGCGTTTGGCCAGACGCATGTCGTAGTTTTCCAAGAAAATGATTTTTCCCAAGAATTGCGGCATGCGCGATATTTCCACAATGCGTTTGATCAGCTCTTGTCCGCCTCCATCTGCCGGATGTGCCTTTCCGGTGAAGAGGAACTGGACGGGACGTTCCGGGTTGTTGACTATTTTTTCCAGACGTTCTAGGTCGGTGAACAGCAAATGAGCCCGTTTGTACGTGGCAAAACGGCGTCCGAAGCCGATAATCAGTGCATCCGGATTGATACTATCCAATATGGACACGATGCGTGATGGGTCTCCCTGATTTTTCAGCCATGTTTCGGCAAACTGTTCGCGTATGAATTTGATCAATGTGCTTTTCACCTTGGTTCTGACTTC
The DNA here is from genome assembly GCA_964449415.1 of uncultured Paludibacteraceae bacterium. Classification (GTDB taxonomy): domain Bacteria; phylum Bacteroidota; class Bacteroidia; order Bacteroidales; family Paludibacteraceae; genus CALUNA01. Next base: position 4,576 of record CAYUYS010000087.1, read on the forward strand.
CCATATCTCATCGTTCGGAACATCCTGAATGGCTTTCCATATCTGCATGTTCGACTGGTCTTTGTAGAACGCCGGCGTAAAGGTCTTTTCATACAGTTTTTTCCATTCGGAGGCAGTCCATGTGGGTAGGTGCACACCGTTTGTGACGTAGCTTACGTGCAGTTCTTCCGGGAAATAGCCTTGCCAGATCGGGCTGAACATTTTTTGTGAAACCTTGCCGTGCAACCAGCTTACGCCGTTCACTCCCTGACTGGTGTTGCAGGCAAATACGCTCATGCTGAATTTTTCGTTTGTTCCCGGATGTTCGCGTCCCATGTCGATAAAGTCTTCCCAAGAGATGCCTAATTTTGCCGGATATTCACCCATGTATTTGCCGAACAAGCCTTCGTCGAAACTGTCGTGTCCGGCCGGAACGGGGGTGTGAACCGTATAGAGCGAACTGGCGCGGACAAGTTCCAGTGCCTGGTTGAATGTCAGTTGGTATTCTTCCATGTGATCAACCAAACGCTGCACATTAATCAGTGCGGCATGTCCTTCGTTGCAGTGGTAAACCTGTTTTTTGATGCCTAATTTTTTCAGGGCCAGCATACCGCCTATGCCCAGCATGATTTCCTGTTTCAGGCGGTTTTCCCAATCTCCGCCATAGAGCTGGTGCGTAATGGGGCGGTCAAATTCGCTGTTCAGTTCGTGGTCTGTATCGAGCAAATAGAGCTTGATGCGTCCCACGGCTACTTGCCAGATGTAGGCGTAGACGATACGTCCCGGATAGGGAACTTCCACCACAACCGGATTGTCGTGTTCGTCCTTGACTTGTTTTATGGGCAGGTTTGCAAAGTTCTGGGCTTCGTAGTTGGCTATTTGCTGGCCTTCCATGGACAGGGTTTGTGTGAAATAGCCGTAACGGTACAAAAATCCTATGGCCGTCATGTCTACATTGCAATCGCTGGCTTCTTTCAGATAGTCACCGGCCAAAACGCCAAGTCCGCCGGAATAGATCTTCAGCACGGATGACAGGCCGTATTCCATTGAAAAATAGGCTATGCTTGGTTTGGAAGTGTTTTTGGGCTCGTTCATGTAGGCGCAGAACTCATCGTACACTTTGTTGAGTTTGGCCATGAATTTTTTATCGTTGCTGAGTTCGACGAGTTTGTCGTAACTCAAGGTATTGAGCAGTACAACAGGGTTGGACGTGGCGTTTTTCCATGCTTCCGCGTCTATGTGACGGAAAATATTCTTGGCATCGGCGTTCCATTCCCACCACAGGTTTTGGGACAATTCTTCTAATTTCTTCAACTTCTCAGGGAAATTGGTTCTTACGTTAATCTCTTTCCAATTTACTTGATTTACCTGATTTACTCTAATCTTCATAAAATGTTATATCTAAAGTTTGTTAGTCCGTTTTGTTTGTCTGAATATAAAAAACGCGGGCGCAAAGGTACAAAAAAAATCCGTTCTTTGACAACGGATTTTCTGTAGCTTCGGCAAATGGCCGATAATCAGGGACAAACCTCACTTGGCTCAGAGACTTTCCAGAATACCACGCAGCCAGAGCCAGCAACGCTGGGTGGATGTTATGCTTAATTGTTCGCTTGGCGAGTGCACGCCGCGCATGTCCGGCCCGATGGAAATCATATCCAAATGCGGATATTTCTCCAAGAAAAGCCCGCATTCGAGCCCTGCGTGTATGGCCCGTATTTTGGCTTCTTCGCCGAACAGCCGGCTGAACGATGCTTGGGCAGTCTGTAAGAGCTTCGAGTCGATATTCGGTTTCCAGCCCGGATAGCCATCGCCGTGGGTCACGGTTGCGCCTGCCAGTTTGAATGTGCATGCCACCATTTGCTTTACGTCGTGTTTGGCCGATTCAATGGAGCTGCGTTGGCTGGTGGTTACGATGATTTGCCGGTCATCCATTTTGATGGAAGCCAGATTGGTGCTGCTTTCGACCAGGCCCGGCATGTCGCGGCTCATGGCCATAACCCCGTGCGGACAGGCATAGAGGGCTTGCAGCAGTCTGTCCGACAATTCTTTGGCCAGCACCCGCTCCGGCAGGTTTTCGCTTTCCAATTCCATGCGGAAGTCCGTTTCCGTTTTCCCGATTTCCTGCTCTATGTCGGCAATGAGGTGGTTCAGTTCTATGCGCAGTGGCTCTTTGTAGTCGTGTGGTACGCAGAGGATGGCGTGCGCCTCGCGGGCAATGGCATTGCGCAGATTGCCGCCGTCTATGTGGGAAATGCGCAAGTCGGTTTGTTTGTTCAGCCGAAACAAAAAGCGGTTCAGTATCTTGTTGGCGTTGCCTCGTCCTTTCTCAATGTCGTCGCCCGAATGTCCGCCGAGCAGGCCTTTTACGCTGATTTTGGCGGCGAAATAGTCGGCGGGAGTCTTTTCCCACGCAATAGGGAATGTGGCTACGGAGTCGATACCGCCGGCGCAGCCGATAAAAACCTGGCCGTCATCTTCGGAGTCGAGGTTGATGAGCGACCGGCCTTTCAGCAACTTGTTGCTCAAGGCATAAGCGCCGCCCAGGCCGGTTTCTTCGTCAACGGTGAACAGGCATTCCAGGGCCGGATGCTTGATGTTGTCGGAGCACAGTGTGGCGAGTGCCATGGCCATACCAATGCCGTTGTCGGCGCCGAGTGTCGTGCCGCGGGCTTTCAGCCAATCCCCATCCACGTATGTGTCTATGGGATCGTTGTCAAAATCGTGTTGTACGTCGGCATTCTTTTCGCAAACCATGTCCATGTGGGCTTGCAGAATGATGCCGGGTTTGGCTTCATAGCCGGGCGTGGCCGGTTTGCGGATAATGACATTGCCCGCTTGGTCGGTGTCGTGTTCCAGATGGTGTTTTTTGGCAAAATCCTGCAAAAAGGCAATGATTTTCCCTTCCTTTTTGGATGGGCGTGGCACTCGGGTGATTTCGGCAAAAATACCGAATACTTCTTTGGGTTCTAAGTTCTGCATGTCGTATAATTTTTAAGGTTGTTTTATCATTGGTTTGACGGACAAATGTACGCATTTATCTTGAAAGGATGGCAATGTATGGTTAAAAACTGCGTGAAAATTGATTTCGTATCGCCAAGTGAGGCTGTGGC
>CAYUYS010000088.1:0-1340 GCA_964449415.1 uncultured Paludibacteraceae bacterium
ATTTGCGGGAAAACAGCAGGTATTTCTTGGCAACGAAGTTCCACAAAGTAACCAGCACGGTGGAGAGCAAGTTGGCCGCCAGGTCGCTGCCTATGCCCACACCCTCGGCAAAGAACCATACACACAGGTTCATGAGCAGCATGCCCGCCGCCCCTATCGCGGCAAAGGCGGCAAACTCTACCCACGCCTTCCGCAGGCGGCGCTCGTGGAATATCCACGATATGCTAAGCAGGTACGTAATCACCAGCCCCACTGCGAAGCCCAGGCTTGTGGCTACGTATTTGTTGCCATCCAGCGCATAGCGCACCACGAGGAACAAGGCCTTGTCGGCCACGAGGGCCACGCCCCCCGAACACAGGTAGCGGAGCAGCTGCACCGGCAGGCTGTCCGCAGGCCGTCTGAACAGTCTGTCGGGGAAATCACGCATCGGTGCGGGCAGGCTGGTCGAACAATCCGGACTTCATCAAGCCCCACTTGCACAGCCGGTACACCACCGACACCCGCAGCACGCCCAGGCCGTACACGGCGCTGCGCTTCAGGTTGATGGAAGAGGCATCGTCAAAATACTTGGTCGGGCAGGTTATTTCGCCTATTTCGTAGCCGGCGTAGAAGATCTGGGCCAGCATCTCGTTGTCGAATATAAAGTCGTCCGAATTGCCCCCGTAGTTGATGCTGCGCAGCACCCCCGCCGAGAAGGCCCGGTAGCCCGTGTGGTATTCCGACAGCTTCTGCTGCAGCAGCACGTTCTGGAAGCAGGTAAGCAGGCGGTTCGCCACGTACTTAACCAGCGGCATGCCTCCTTTGCGCGCGCCCTTGCCCAGTATGCGCGACGCGCACACCACCGGATACACATCGTGTGCAATCACATAGGCGATGGAGTGGATCAGCTTGGGCGTGTACTGGTAGTCGGGGTGCAGCATAATCACTATGTCGGCCCCTATGGCCAGTGCGCGGTCGTAGCAGGTTTTCTGGTTGCCGCCGTACCCGCGGTTGTTTGCGTGCACAAGCACCTCCTTTATGCCCAGCCGCCGGGCCTCCTCTATGGTTTGGTCCTTGCTGCAATCGTCGGTCAGGATTACCTCGTCCACAATGTCCATCGGTATTTCCGCGTAGGTCCGTTCCAAGGTCTTTTCGGCATTGTAGGCCGGCATGACCACTACTATTTTGCGTCCGTTTATCATGTTGGTTTCCGGGTTTATGGAAGAACGCGCAAAGATAGGCCTTTTTCATCGGATGGCAAAGCCGGCCACAACCGCCCCGACGGATGGCCGGCAGTCACAGGCAAGGGATGGTTGTCCTCCTTTTTGGGTTTTGGTAAAAAAGCGTATCTTTGTGCCCTC
>CAYUYS010000088.1:1440-7619 GCA_964449415.1 uncultured Paludibacteraceae bacterium
ACAAACTATTCCGCCAACTTTGACAGGAAAATAGACCCCAACGGCGATGACATCCATTATTTCACGCTCGGGAAGGCATTGGCCGAAGGCAAAGGCTACACCAATATCATCGGGTTTGAGGAAACCCCGCACACCCATTTCCCGCCGGGCTATCCGTTGTACCTTTCCCTCTGGCATCGTCTGTCACCCGACAATTTCTTGATCGTAAAAAAAGCCGACGGCGTACTGCTCTACCTCTCCATACTGCTGCTGTTTTTCCTGTTCAAGCGGATAACCGGCGGCAAGGTGCTCGTTCCGTTCTTTGCCTGTGCAGTCACGGCCGTGCAGGTAGACTTGTTGCGCTTTGCCTGCATGATCATGAGCGAACCGCTGTACCTGTTCTGCACACTCGTCATCCTGCATCTCGCTCTCCGGCTGGCCGAAAGGGATCTCTGGCCGACATCGGCCCGCTGGTACGACTATGTCCTGCTGGTTGTGCTCCTGTTCTTCATCGGCTACGTCAGCTTTGTGCGCAGTATCGGTATGTCTGTCATCTTGGCCTTGTTGCTTTGGTTGGCCATATTGCTCACACAAACCGGCATCCGGTGGCTGCGGGCCAAAAACGATGCCGGACAAAGGCAGCTCCTCAGCCCGCGCATCAGGCATTACGGTCTGTTGCTTGTCCTTTCGGCTATGGCCTTCTGGATTCCGAAAGAATGCTGGGATGCCCGCAACGCCGCAATTGGCATAACGTCATTTCCCTACAAAAGCCAATACATGAAAAAGGAAAACGGCGGCACCATGTCCACCACTCAGGAATGGGTGGAGCGCGTTGTCACCAACACCACGAGCCACATAACCTGCCACATTCCCAAAACTGTCCTGTTCAAGCCGATGGAGCTCAAACCCAAACCGGAAGCCAACGATTGGCTGGTCGGTATGGCAGTGCTGCTGGTCATGGTTGCCGGACTGCTGCAACTCAAAAAGGGCGGCTGGCTGCTGTTTTTCTATCTGGGAGCGACTATGGGCGCGGTGGTGCTGTTTCCGGAGCAGTTTAGCAACGAACGTTACTTCTGGGCCATCATTCCCTTTTTCTTTTTCCTGTTTCTGAACGGCCTGACCCGGTTGGTGGATTGGCTGTCGCGTTACGCCCTGAAAAAAGAGAACTCCACCGCCTTTCAGAACGCCCTTGTCGCGGCACTTGCCTTGCTGCTCATGATGCCACGAGGCATTGAGGCACAAAGCTATAACCGCAAACTGGCATCCCTGAAGTCGTGGAAACAATTGGGCACGGCACCCTTGGTTGATTTCATTGCCGCTGCAGAATGGTGCGGCAAGTATCTGCCGGACACGGCGCGCATCGCCTGCCGCAAACCGGAAACGTTCTACGTCAACTCAAACTTCCACAAAGCCCTCAGTTTTCCGTATTACGCCCCAACCGACACCATTATCAGCTATTTCACACGGGAGCGTGTCCATTACGTTATCATAGACAGCTGGTTCCGACATGCGTATTACACCGTCTATCCGGCCATTCTGGCCAACCAAGAAAAGTTCAGCCTCGTGCAGCAGTTTGGCACCGCCAACCCGCAACAAGGCATTTACCCCACACTGCTGTTTGCCTTCAACCCGCAAGCCGGCTACACAGGCGAATACCAAAACGGCAAGAGACACGGACAGGGGAAAATGGTCTTGGCCGATGGCCGAATGTATGTCGGACAGTTTGAAAACGACCTGCCCAACGGCTACGGAGAAATGTTCGATGCACAAGGCGTATGCACACACAAAGGCATCTGGAAAGATGGGCAATTAATCAAAATGGAATAAACGACGCTCCGAGCACCCTGACGGAAACAGTGCAAAAAGACGCGTGCCGACCTTTCCGCACGGGAAACAGGCAGCAGCAAGCCTTTGAAGAAACGAAACGCTTGTTGTTACAAGGCAGTTTCCGGCGAACCGATTATTTTTCGTAACTTTGCCGCGTTTTTTTCAAAATACTACAACATGCACAATCAAACAAGTCCTGAACGTATTTCAGGTGCGGAAGCGTTATTGAGATCCTTGCAATATCAAGGTACGGAAACCGTTTTCGGTTATCCGGGAGGGCAGGCCATTCCGATTTTCGATGCATTATACGACTTCAAAGACATACGCTACATACTTACCCGACACGAACAAGGGGCGACGCATGCCGCACAAGGCTACGCCCGCGTTTCGGGCAAGGCCGGCGTTTGCATAGTAACCTCCGGGCCGGGTGCAACGAACACCATCACCGGCATCGGCGATGCCATGCTCGACAGCACGCCCATGGTGGTCATTATGGGGCAGGTCGGTGTTTCCATGCTCGGAACGGACGCTTTCCAGGAGATAGACGTGGTGGGCATTACGCAGCCCATCACCAAATGGAGTTATCAGATTCGCTCCGCCAACGAAATCTCGTGGGCAGTGGCCCGGGCATTCTACATTGCGCAGAGCGGTCGTCCCGGGCCGGTCGTGCTCGACTTTACAAAAAACGCGCAGACCGAACAAGTGTATTACCGGCCCGAAAAATGCCGTTTCATCCGCAGCTATCTACCCAAAAGAGAAATAGACGAAACGCGCGTACAAGCAGCAGCCCAATTGATTAACTCCGCGCAAAAGCCGCTGGCCCTTATCGGACAAGGCGTTATTTTGGGACAGGCCGAAAAGGAAGTGATTGCTTTTCTGGAAAAAGCCGACATTCCGGCAGCCTACACCTTGCTGGGCGAATCGGCCATGCCTTCCGATTTCCGCCTGAACCAAGGCATGGTGGGCATGCACGGGAATATCGCGCCCAACATGAAGACCAACGAGTGCGATGTGCTGATTGCCATCGGCATGCGCTTCGACGACCGTGTCACCGGCAACCTGAACACCTACGCCAAGCAGGCACGCATCATCCATTTCGACATTGACCCCGCGGAGATTGACAAGAATGTCAAAACAGACGTGGCCATTGTGGGCGATGTCAAACAAAGCCTGCCCATGCTTACGGCCTTGATACACGAAAACCGGCATACGGAGTGGATCGATTCCTTTGCGGAGCACCACAAGCGGGAGCAGGAAACCGTCATTGCCCGCGAACTGCACCCGACAAGCGCCACGCTGAGCATGGGCGAGGTGGTTGACCGTATCTCCGCCGCTGTGGGGCACGATGCCGTTGTCGTAACCGACGTGGGCCAAAATCAAATGATTGCGGCACGCTACAGCCGTTTCCGCCGCTCGCGTTGCTTCGTCACTTCCGGCGGCCTGGGCACCATGGGCTTCGGCATACCGGCTGCCATCGGCGCAAAAATAGCCGCCCCCCGGGAACAGGTTATCCTCTACACGGGCGATGGCGGCTTCCAGATGACCATGCAGGAGCTCGGCACCATCATGCAGGAAAACACCGGCGTTAAAATGGTCATTCTCAACAACGATTACCTCGGCATGGTACGCCAATGGCAAGAGCTGTTTTATGGTTGCCGCTATTCGGCCACGCCGCTCGTAAACCCCGATTTCGGGAAGATAGCCCAAGCATACGGCATCGCAACCACGACCGTAACGCGGCGCGACCAATTGGATGAAGCCATTGCCGACATGCTCCGCGATGACCGGCCCTATTTGCTCGTCGTGCACGTGGAGCCGCAAGGCATCGTCTATCCGATGACGCCCGCCGGCGAAACCGTCACCCATATCCTGACCGAATAACCGCCGGCCCGATGCAACTGATACTGACGCCGGAACAAGCCGCACGGCCCGAACTGCTACGCAAGGCAATTGCCGCCGAACTGGGCCTTGCCGAAACGCGCATAGCGGATTACCGCATCGTCAGGAAATCGGTTGACGCACGCTCAAAGTTCCCGAAAGTCCTGCTCACCGTCGATGCCTTCGTGGACTGCCCGGCACCGGCGTTGCAATACGCAAAGCCGGAGTACCGGAACGTGGCACAGGCAGAGCCGGTCATCATTGTCGGGGCAGGGCCGGCCGGACTGTTTGCCGCACTGCAGTTGCTTGAAAAAGGCCTGAAACCAATCGTGCTGGAACGCGGCAAAGAGGTAAGCGAACGCAAAAAAGACATCGCCTTGCTGAACCGCAACCAAGGTTTCCTGCCCGAATCGAACTACTGCTTCGGCGAGGGCGGCGCAGGCACGTTCTCGGATGGGAAACTGTTTTCGCGCAGCAAGAAACGCGGCAACATCCGGCGCATCCTCGAACTGTTCCATTTCCACGGGGCAACCGACACCGTCCTGTACGAAGCACACCCGCATATCGGCTCCGACAAACTGCCGCAAATCATCAAGCATATACGGCAAACCATTCTGGCGCACGGCGGCGAAATCCATTTCAACACCCGCGTGTCCGAACTCCTGTTGCGCGGCGATGCCGTGAGCGGTTGCCGGACAGCCGACGGCGCAACATTCTCCGCCCGAAACCTCCTGCTGGCCACCGGGCATTCGGCGCACGATGTGTACAGCCTGTTGCACAAGGCCGGCATACCGTTGGAGGCCAAAGGCTTTGCCATGGGGGTGCGTGTGGAGCATCCGCAAAAGCTGATTGACAGCATCCAATACCACAGCAACCGGCGCGACCCCTACCTGCCGGCGGCATCGTACAGCCTCGTGACGCAAGTGCAGGGCCGCGGCGTGTATTCCTTCTGCATGTGCCCGGGCGGACATATCGTTCCGGCAGGCAGCGGCCGGGAACAAATTGTGGTGAACGGCATGTCCGCCTCGCAGCGCAACTCGCCATACGCCAACGCCGGCATCGTGGTGGAGATAAGGCCGGAAGACATCCCCGCCGAGTTCCGGCAATACGGCGCACTGGCCGGACTGCATTTCCAACAATACGTGGAGAACCTGGCCTACAAAAACAACGGCGGCAAAGGCCTCGCCGCTCCGGCGCAGCGGCTGGCCGACTTTGTAAGCGGACGCCTCTCGCCCGACCTGCCGGCCTGTTCCTACCTGCCGGGACTGATTTCCTCCCCCCTGCACTTCTGGCTGCCGGACACGATAGGCAAACGCTTGCAGCAGGGCTTCCGCGACTTCGACCGCAAAATGCACGGCTACCTGACCAACCGGGCCGTAGTGGTGGGCGTGGAATCGCGCAGCAGCTCGCCGGTACGCATCCCGCGAGACGCGGAAACGAGGCAACACATCCGCATAAAAGGGCTCTACCCCTGCGGCGAAGGCGCCGGATACGCCGGAGGCATCACATCATCGGCACTGGACGGCATCCTGTCCGCCCAAGCCATTCACCCATAAACCACCCACATTATGGCAAAACATCGCACGCAACCCGCATTCCTGAACGGAAAGAAACGCATCCCCTGCACCCGTTTCCGCGTGACGGAAGAAACGGCGGAACTCATGCCCTTCCTGCTCGCCAAGATGGGCGGCATGAGCCGCACGTCCGTGAAATCGCTGCTGGCACACAGGCAAGTGCAGGTGAACGGACAAATCCAAACCCGGTACAACCTGCGGCTGCAGGCCGGCGACAGCGTGATGGTTTCCGCCGGCAAAGGCAAGGAGGAACTGAAGCACCCCAAGCTGCGGGTCGTGTACGAAGACGACCACCTGATGGTTGTGGAAAAGAAAGAAGGCCTGCTCACCGTGGCGACCGAACGCAACTCCTTGGAAACAACGGCATTCTCCATTCTGAGGCATTACATCCGGCAGGCCAACCCCCGCAACGGCATCTACACCGTGCATCGCCTCGACCGCGAAACGTCCGGCCTGCTCGTGTTTGCCAAAAGCAAGGACATCCGGGAGCACATGCAAACCTGCTGGAAAAGCACGGTGACGCAGCGGGCGTACCTTGCCGTGGTGGAAGGGCGGCCCGCCGAAGCGCAGGGAACCATCCGCACGTGGCTGACGGAAAACCCCAAGTCGAAGAAAGTCCACTCCTCGCCCACAGACAACGGCGGCCGGCTGAGCATCACGCACTACAGGCTGCTGGAGACCAACGGGCGTTACTCCCTGCTCCGGCTGCAACTCGACACCGGGCGCAAGAACCAAATCCGCGTCCACCTGGCCGACATGGGCAACCCCGTGGTCGGCGACAAGAAATACGGCAGCGGCACCACGCCCATAAAGCGCATCGCCCTGCACGCCTGCCTGCTGGAGTTCGTGCACCCGGTCAGCCACCGGCAGCTGCGTTTCGAAAGCCCCATGCCCAAATCGTTCAGGCTGCTGTTGCCACCG
>CAYUYS010000089.1:0-7455 GCA_964449415.1 uncultured Paludibacteraceae bacterium
ACTGCGTTCGCATCGAACGAGCCACTGCGTTCGCATCGAACGAGCCACTGCGTTCACATCGAACGAGCCACTGCGTCTGCAATAGACGCTACTCGGCGGGGGATGACACCGCAAAGTCGCTTATTGCTTGCGATTGCGTGCCATCTCATTTTTTATCTGTATCTTTGCGGCAATTTAAAAAAGTCACAACATGCTGCGTACAAGAAAGGCAAAAGTCCTGCTATCTATCCTGCTCTTTCTGCTATGCCTGCCTTCGGTTCAGGCGGCAGGCAAAGGCAAACTGCATGTGTATCAGATTGATATTGTGCAGGACATAAACAGCACGACCTGGATTTATACCCAACGGGGCTTTGAGCAGGCAAGCGAGGCCGGGGCCGACTGCATGCTGATCCGCATGAACACCTACGGCGGCGAAGTAAAATATGCCGACTCCATCCGCACCAAAATACTGAATGCCGAACTGCCGGTATATGTTTTCATCGACAACAATGCCGTCTCGGCCGGCGCGCTGATTTCCATTGCGTGCGACAAAATATACATGCGCCCCGGTGCCACCATCGGTGCCACGACGGTGGTAGACCAGAGCGGCGAGGCCATGCCCGACAAATACCAGTCGTACATGCGCGCAGTTATGCGGGCCACAGCCGAAGCACAAGGCAAGGATACGATTGTAAACGGCAACGACACCACCTATCGCTGGCGTCGTGACCCGCTCATTGCGGAGGCCATGGTCGATTCGCGCACAGTCGTGCCCGGACTGATAGATTCCACACGGACACTGACCTTTACGGCCGAAGAGGCTGTAAAATACAACTACTGCGATGGCATAGTGGAAAGCACGGATGAGCTGATACGGGACTGTCTCAACCATTCCGAATACACCTTGCAGCAATACGAGCCGACGGGATACGACAAAATCAAGGGATTCCTGACAAGTTCGGTGCTGCAGAGCTTGCTGATCATGCTTATCATTGGAGGCATTTACTTTGAACTGCAAACGCCCGGAGTCGGTTTCCCGCTTGCGATAGCCGTATTGGCGGCGCTGCTCTACTTCGCCCCGCTCTACATCGACGGCCTGGCCGCCTATTGGGAAATCCTGCTTTTCTTCATAGGCCTGCTCCTTATCGGCATTGAGATATTTGCCATTCCCGGTTTCGGCCTCACCGGCATATCGGGCATTGTTTTGGTGATTCTCGGGCTTACGTTGAGCTTGGTGGACAATGTCGCGTTCAATTTCCACCGGGTGGAAACGGGCGGCGTAAGCAAAGCCCTGCTCACCGTCATGTCCGGCTTGGTGCTGGGCGGCGTGCTGATTGTCTACCTGTGCAGCAAAATCGGCAGTCAGGGTGTGTTCAGGCGCATCGCGCTGGAAACAGCCATGGACAAGCAGGACGGTTACGTGAGCGTGCCTGCCGAAGACAAACAGTTCGTCGGGCAGCAAGGCCAAACGGTAACTGTGTTGCGGCCGGCGGGCAAAATCAAAATCGGCAACACCTATTACGATGCCCTGTCTGACGGGCCGTTTATCGAAGCCGGCACGCCGGTGGTTGTCACCCGCTACGAAATGGGACAAATGTATGTCAAACCTTGTTAGAAGTTTATTAGAATATGATTACGAACATAATCGACCAAGACCTGATCTTGCAGGCAAAGGCTTTGATAGAGCCTGCCCAAAACATCGCGATTGTAACGCACACCGGTCCGGATGGAGATGCCATCGGGTCCAGTCTGGCAATGCTGCACTTCCTGCGCGACACCGGCAAACAGCAAGTCCGCGTAATCGTGCCAAACCGTTTCCCGCACTTTCTGGACTGGATGCCGCTGTCGGACACCATTCTGATCTACGACAACAACGCCGACGAAGCCGATGCCTTCCTGAGTGCCGCCGAACTGATTATAGGCATTGACTTCAACCAACTGAACCGGCTGGAGAAAATGCAGGAAGCCGTCAGAAACGCCCCGGCAAAAAAGATGCTGCTCGACCATCATCTCTATCCCGACAACTTTGCAGACCTGACCATCTCCTATCCGCAAATCAGCTCGGCAAGCGAAATTGTGTTTCGCCTGATATGCCGCATGGGCATGTTCAAACACATATCCAAAGCCTGCGCCGAATGTATCTACACCGGCATGATGACCGACACGGGCAACTTCTCCTACAATTCGAACAATGCGGAAATCTACTACATCATAGCCGAATTGCTGAAAAAAGGCATTGACAAAGATGCCATATACCGGAACGTGAACCACACCTATTCGGAAGACCGGATGCGTTTCATAAGCTATTGCCTTAATCGGAAACTGAAGATATATCCCGAATTTCACACGGCACTCATCGTTATCCGCGGCAGGGAGATGTTCCGTTACAACTACCGGCCGGGCGATGCGGAAGGACTGGTCAACATGCCGCTTTCCATCGAGAGTATCTACTTTTCCGTGCTTATGCGCGAGGACAAAGGCAAAATCAAAATATCGCTGCGTTCACAAGGCGATTTCCCCGCAAACAAGGTAGCAGCCGAACTGTTCAATGGCGGCGGGCATCTGAACGCTGCCGGAGGCGAGAGTTATGCAAACATGAAGGAAACCATAGCACGATTTGAGAACGCATTGCCCAAATACTTTTAAGGACAAACAAGCATGAAATATATCGTTATTCTCGGGGATGGCATGGCAGACGAGCCTATTCCGTCCCTCGGAAACAAAACACCGCTGCAAGTGGCAGCCAAGCCCTGCATGGACGCGCTGGCTGCCAAAGGCCGCTGCGGCATGCTGGCCACCGTGCCCGCCGGATACCATCCCGGCAGCGAAATAGCCAACCTGAGCGTGCTGGGCTACAATGTTGAAGAAGTGTTTGAAGGGCGCGGCTCGCTGGAGGCCGCCAGCATGGGCATCACCATCGAAGCCGGCGAAATGGCCATGCGCTGCAACCTGATTTGCATCGAAGAGGGCAAGATTAAAAACCACTCGGCCGGGCACATCTCCAACGAAGAAGCCGCCGAACTGATGCACTTCCTGCAGCGGGAATTGGGCAGCGAACGGGCTGCATTCTTCCCCGGTGTCTCCTACCGCCACCTGCTGAAAATCAAGGACGGAAACAAGCACCTGCGTTGCACGCCGCCGCACGATGTGCCGGGAACGCCTTTCCGCGAGCTTATGATACAGGCGGAAACACCCGACGCACAGCCGACTGCCGACTTGCTAAACAGCCTGATCTTGCAATCGCAACAACTGCTGGAAAACCACCCGGTCAATCTGCGCCGCGCCGCCGCCGGCAAGGACAAAGCCAACAGCATTTGGCCGTGGTCGCCGGGCTACCGGCCGCAAATGAAAACCCTGCACGAAACATACAGCATCGGGAGCGGCTCTGTTATTTCGGCAGTTGATTTGATCCGCGGCATCGGGGTGTACGCCGGCTTGGATGTCGTGCGGGTGGAAGGTGCAACCGGCCTGTATAACACCAACTACGAGGGCAAGGCCCGGGCCGCCATCGATGCGCTCCGGCAGCAGGACTTTGTGTACCTGCACATAGAGGCTAGCGACGAAGCCGGACACGAAGGCGACGTAGCGTTGAAAGTCAAAACCATCGAGTATTTGGACAGCCGCATCATCAAGCCGATAACGGAAACAGTGGCCGGCTGGGAGGAGCCGGTGTCCATAGCCGTACTGCCCGACCACCGGACGCCCTGTGCCCTGCGCACGCATACCGACAAACCCATCCCGTTCATCATTTACCGGCCGGGAACGGAACCGGACAGCGTGCAAACCTACGATGAAGACAGTTGCCGGGCCGGGAGCTTCGGACTGCTGAAAGGCGACGAGTTCATGCGGGCCTTTATCCAACCCTAACCCGACAACAAACAACCAAACAGAAAACCAACACCACCTATGCTCTACTACAGCACCAACAAACAAGTGGCCGGCATCGACCTGCAAACGGCAGTGGTGAAAGGCCTTGCGGACGACCGCGGCCTGTTCATGCCGGACAGCATCAGGCAATTGCCCGCCGAATTCTACGCCCGGATGGACCGGATGTCCTTTCAGGAGATAGCCTGCACCGTGGCCGACGCCTTCTTCGGAGAGGATGTGGAGGCCGGCGCACTGCGCCGTATCGTTTGCGACGCACTCGACTTTGACACACCGCTCGTGCAGGTGTGCGACCACCTCCACAGTCTGGAGCTCTACCACGGCCCTACCCTTGCGTTCAAGGACGTGGGGGCGCGGTTCATGTCGCGGTTGCTCGGCTATTTTATCCGCAAGCAGGGGCAACACCGCGTGCACGTGCTGGTGGCCACCTCCGGCGACACAGGCAGCGCCGTAGCCAACGGCTTCCTCGGGGTGGAAGGCATACGCGTGTACGTGCTTTACCCCAAAGGGAAAGTAAGCCCGATACAGGAATGCCAGTTCACGACGCTGGGGAAGAACATCACCGCCGTGGAGGTAGAGGGCGTGTTCGACGACTGCCAGCGACTGGTCAAGACCGCCTTCTTAGACGAGGATCTGAACAGCCGCATGCAGCTGACATCGGCCAACTCCATCAATGTGGCGCGCTTCCTGCCGCAAGCCTTCTATTACTTCTACGCCTGCGCCCAACTGAAACGCACGAAGGGCATATCCAACCCCGTTATATGCGTGCCCAGCGGCAACTTCGGTAACATAACCGCCGGCCTGATAGGCAAACGGATGGGCCTGCCCGTGAAACGCTTCATCGCAGCCAACAACCGCAACGACATCTTCCTGCAGTACCTGAACACGGGCATCTACCGACCGCGCCCCTCCGTGCCCACCATAGCCAACGCCATGGATGTGGGCGACCCGAGTAACTTTGCGCGTATACTGGACCTGTACGACCACAGCCACCCTGCCATCTGCGCCGACATAAGTGGGTTCGCATACACCGACGGGCAGATTGCCGACACGCTGCGCAACTGCTACCGCGACAACCACTACCTGCTCGACCCGCACGGGGCGTGCGGCTACCAGGCCCTGAAAGACGGACTGCGCGAAGGCGAAACCGGCATCTTCCTGGAAACCGCCCACCCGGCCAAATTCAAGGACACCGTGGAAGGCATTATCGGCGAAAAAGTGCAAGTGCCGGAACGACTGCAGGCCTTCATGCAGGGCACCAAGCAAAGCGTGCCCATGCCGAACAGCTTCGAGGCGTTCAAACAATTCCTGTTAAACCAATAATACACACACCCGCATGTTGAAGAAAAGACCCCTTACAGACTCCATCTACTATATCGGCGTAAACGACCGACAAAAACCCCTGTTCGAAAACATGATACCCCTACCACTGGGCGTATCCTACAACTCCTACCTGATTGAAGACGACCAAATAGCCCTTATCGACGCGGTGGACAGCAGCCTGGGCGACCTGTTCGTGGACAAGATCAAAAGCGTGGCGGGCACACGACCGGTGGACTACTTAGTGATCAACCACATGGAACCCGACCACTCGGGTGCCATACGCCTCCTGCGGAGCTATTTCCCAAACATAACCTTGGTGGGAAACAACAGAACGCTCGAAATGGTGAAGGGCTACTACGGCATTTGCGACAATACCCTCGAGGTGAAGGATGGCGACACGCTGAGCTTAGGCAAACACTGCCTGCAGTTCCACCTCACGCCTATGGTGCACTGGCCGGAAACCATGATGTGCTTCGAACAGACCGACCGCGTGCTCTTTGCCGGCGACGGCTTCGGGAGCTTCGGTACACTGGACGGAGGCATCACCGACGAACAGATGGACACAGACAAGTATTGGGATGAGATGGTGCGATACTACGCCAACATAGTGGGCAAGTACGGCGCACCCGTGCAGAAGGCCCTGCAAAAACTGAGCAACCTGCCCATACAGACCATTTGCAGCACACACGGCCCGGTGTGGCGGAAGCATGCGGCCCGTGTGGTGGACACCTACGACAAACTCAGCCGCTACGAACCCACAGACAGCGGCGCGGTGATTGTGTACGGCTCTATGTACGGCCACACCGAACTCATGGCAGAGACCGTGGCGCAAGGACTGGCCGAAGCGGGACAAAAGCGCATAGTGATGCACAACATCTCCACCGCAGACCCCTCAAACATACTGCGCGACGTATTCAAGTACAAAGCCCTGATCGTGGGCTGCCCCACCTACAGCAACGAACTATACCCTGCCGTGGATGCGCTGCTGAAGAAGATAGCCACACGCGGCATCAAACACCGGCTGTTCGGCTGCTTCGGTTCGTACTCCTGGGCGGGAGTGGCCGTAAAGCATCTCCGCAGCTTTGCCGAGCAAATGAACTGGGAACTCGTGGAGCCATCGCCGGAGGAGAAGCAGGCCATGCAGCCCGATGAGTACGAGCAATGCCTGCGGCTCGGTGCGGAAATGGCCGCACGGCTCTAAGCCCGAACCTACCCCCATGCAACTGCCGCCGGAAAGGTAATCCTTCCCGGCGGCCCTGCTGAACTCAATCACCCCCAAGCGGGGAGATGTCCCAAAGCACGGAGGGCTATTCCTCCTCGTGCTCTTCCGCAAAATCTTCGGCGTTGTCGTCCTCGGCAGTAGCGGGAGTTATGCTACTGTGGTCAATGCTCAGCTCCACCGACTTAGCGGCGTTGCGCATGGCATCCTTTGGGGTGAACACCACCTTGGGTGTCTTCAGGGCGTTCTTCACCGTTACCTCGTCCGGACTGTCCATCATCTTGGAGGTAACTACCACGCGGATGCTTCCCAGCTCTGCCAGATCCACACTCATACCCAGCTCAAGCGATTCGTTCACCACGTTGGACAGGCTGGTGAGGGCGCTCCTCACATCGCCCGCCGAGAGGGATGTCTCGCGCACGATACGCTCAATGAGCATGTCGTTGGTGAGCTTTTGTTGTGACTTCGGTTGTGCGTAATAAACCGTTTCTCCTTTCCGATTGCCGATCGTCTGCGTTTTCGATTTAATGCCAAATTCGATCATGGCCGTTATAATTTAAGAGTTAGTATTATGGTTATCTAATCGGTTCCGGTGCGCACGTTATGGCGTGTCGCTGCCGTTGCCGGTTTTATCTTGGTTGTGGCCGCCGGCGGGGGCGGTGTGGTCAATGCTCACCTCTATCTCCATGGCGGCTTCGAACATGGCTTTCTTGGGGGTGAAGACGACCTTTGGCGACTTGAGCGCCGCCCCCACGGTCACTTCTGCGGGCGAGTCCATCATCCGGGAGGGGATAATCACCCGCAGGCGGCCCAGTTCGGCCAGGTCTACGCTCATGCCGAGTTTGAGGGATTCGTTCACTACGTTCGACAGGCTTACCAGCGCGCTCTTGATGTCGCCCTCAGAGAGGGATGTTTCGCGCACGATGCGGTCAACCAGCATCTTGTTGGTCAGGCGCTGCTGTGTTTTGGGTTGGGCGTAGTAGACGGTCTGCCCCCGTCGCGCGCCTATCGGTTGTGTCCTCGACTTGATTTCAAACTCTACCATAGCT
>CAYUYS010000090.1:0-7378 GCA_964449415.1 uncultured Paludibacteraceae bacterium
ATACAAAAAAAATATTACTTTTGCGCCAATTTTCAGAATCACTTATCGCACGACGCATCATGGATAAAAATTTAGTCATTGTCGAATCTCCCGCAAAAGCCAAGACAATCGAAAAATTTCTGGGAAAAGGCTTCCACGTAATGTCAAGTTTCGGGCACGTGCGCGACCTGACGGAGAAAGGAATCGGCATCGACTTTGCGAACAACTACAAACCGCTGTATGTCGTTTCGTCGGACAAGAAAAAAGTGGTTTCCGAACTGAAAGCCGCTGCCAAGAACGCAGAAACCGTATGGCTGGCATCTGATGAAGACCGCGAAGGAGAATCCATTGCATGGCACCTGTACGATGAGCTAAAACTGCAGCCGCAGAACACCAAACGCATCGTTTTTCACGAAATAACCAAAGATGCCATCCTGAATGCCATAGAACATCCGCGCGACATTGACCTGAATCTGGTCGATGCCCAGCAGGCCAGGCGCGTATTGGACCGGATTGTCGGCTTTGAATTGTCGCCCATCCTGTGGCGCAAAATCAAACCGTCGCTGTCCGCCGGACGCGTGCAGTCGGTGGCCGTACGCCTGATAGTGGAACGCGAACGCGAAATACAGCAGTTCGTGGCCGAAGCCTCCTACCGCGTCGTGGCACAGTTCACCGGCAACGATGCACAAGGCAAACCCATCAAGCTGGAAGCCGAACTGCAACATCGCTTTCCCGACAAGACCGAAGCCACCGCTTTTCTGGAACAGTGCGCCAACGCCACCTTTACGGTAACGGACATAAACAAGCGTCCGGTGAAAAAATCACCCGCCGCACCGTTCACCACCTCTACCCTGCAGCAGGAAGCCGCGCGCAAACTGGGCTTTTCCGTTTCGCAAACCATGCTGATAGCACAACGTTTGTACGAAGCCGGAAAAATCACCTACATGCGTACCGATTCGGTAAACTTGGCCAAGCAGGCCATCCATGCGGCAAAGGCCGAAATCCTATCTATCGCCGGCGAAAGGTATGTGCATCCCCGGCAGTTCACAACCAAAACCAAGGGCGCGCAGGAAGCACACGAAGCCATCAGGCCCACCTACATGAACGCCCACAGCATAGACGGAACAGCGCAGGAACAACGCTTGTACGAGTTGATTTGGAAACGTACCATAGCGTCGCAAATGAGTGAAGCCGAATTGGAGAAAACAACTATTAACATTTCTGTTTCGGGCTCTCCATACAAGTTTGCCGCCACCGGCGAGGTCATCACATTCGACGGATTTCTGAAAGTTTATCTGGAAAGTTCCGATGAAGACACAGAAGATGACACCAAAAAAATACTGCCCGTTCTGGCAAAAGACACCAATCTGACTGCAAACGAAATCAGGGCGCAAGAACGTTTTTCACAAGCGCCGTACCGTTATACAGAATCCAGTCTGGTGCGCAAATTGGAAGAATTAGGCATCGGGCGGCCGAGCACTTACGCGCCAACCATTTCCACCATACAAAACCGGAAATATGTACAAAAAGGCAATCGCGAAGGCACAAAACGCCCCTACACCATACTGACGCTTGCAAATGGCCAAATCACGGAGAAAACAAAAGAGGAAACCGTCGGGCAAGACAAAGGCAAACTCCTGCCTACCGACATAGGTATGGTGGTGAACGATTTCTTGGTGGAATACTTCCCGGACATTATGAACTACAACTTCACCGCAGAGGTAGAAAAAAAGTTCGACACCATTGCCGAAGGAAAAATGGAATGGACATCGGCCATTGACCGGTTCTACAAAGTATTCCACCCGGTTGTGGAAAGCACCATGAAAAATTCCGAACGCAAGGTAGGGGAGCGGATTTTGGGAAAAGACCCCGTTTCCGGCAAGCCCGTATCTGTTAAAATAGGCAAATTTGGTTTAATTGCGCAAATTGGTGATGCTAATCAAGAAGAAAAGCCTATCTTTGCACCGCTAAAAAGAGAACAGTCGTTGGAAACGATCACGCTGGAAGAAGCGTTGGATTTGTTCAAGCTGCCTCGCAAGGTTGGAGAGTACGAAGGGAAGGAACTCACGGTAAACTCAGGACGGTTCGGACCGTATGTGTTGCACGACAAGGCTTTCTACTCCATTCCGAAAACCGATGACCCGCTGACCATAACGCAGGAGCGGGCAATTGAGATAATCGAAGAAAAGCGCGAGGCAGATCGGAAAAAGGTAATCCACAGTTTCGGCGACATTCGGGTGCTGAACGGGCGGTTCGGACCATACATAGCATATCAGGGAGTAAACTATAAGATTTCCAAAAACGAAGATCCCACCACACTGACGGAGGAAAGATGTAAGGAAATTATAGCAGCGCAACCCAATGCGGGCGCAAGGAAACGAGCCCCGCGGAGAACAGCGAAAAAGTAAAACCTCACGCAGGTTTTGACATAGAAATCGGGATGTGGCGCAGTTGGTAGCGCGTTGCGTTCGGGACGCAGAGGTCGCAGGTTCGAGTCTTGTCATCCCGACAAGGAAACGGTTAATTTGCTTTTATGGGCAAGTTAACCGTTTTTCGTTGAGATAAGCCGGGACAAAGGATGCACATGCCGGCTATTTTGCCACGCCCTAATTGTCCGCTGCATAATTTTTTATACTTTTGTGCAGCAAAAAACAGACAGCATGATAGAAGCAATTGACATACATAAATCGTTCGGTGCGTTGGAAGTGTTGAAAGGCGTGGATTTGCATGTGGAGAAGGGCGAAATCGTTTCGATTGTCGGGCCGAGCGGAGCGGGAAAAACCACCCTGCTGCAAATTCTGGGCACGTTGGACAAGCCGGACAAAGGCGAAGTGACCATAGATGGAACCCAAGTCGGCCGCCTGTCCGACAAGGAACTGGCGCGTTTCCGCAACCAACAAGTCGGATTTATCTTCCAGTTTCACCAACTGTTGCCGGAATTCACGGCTTTGGAAAACGTCATGATTCCTGCGCTGATTGCCGGCAAAGACCAACCTACGGCACGCAAACGGGCTTCGGAGATGCTTGAGCAACTCAAACTGTCCGACCGCTTGGAGCACAAACCGGCCGAATTGAGCGGCGGTGAAAAACAACGTGTCGCGGCAGCGCGCGCGCTGATCAACCGGCCGGCCGTCATTCTTGCCGACGAGCCATCGGGCAGCCTGGACAGCGCCAACAAACAGGAATTGCACAAACTGCTGTTCGAACTGCGTACCGATTTCGGGCAGACCATCGTCATCGTGACGCACGACAAGGAACTGGCCGCCATATCCGACCGCATGATAGAAATGAAAGACGGGAAAATAATAACGCCGCAATGACTTGCGGCGCCGTACCCCCGAGCAGAATCGAACTGCTATCTAAAGTTTAGGAAACTTCCGTTCTATCCGTTGAACTACGGGGGCCTGAAAAACGGCACAAAAATACAAAACAAAGTTGACAATTGAAAATCGGAATTGTCTCTGTCTGCCCAAAAACGGCATTATCAGTCTGGTATTCTATGGCTAAAAATAAATATTTTGTGGTGTGGGACGGTAAAGAACCGGGCATTTACACGTCGTGGGAAGAATGCAAACGGCAAGTCAGCGGCTATGCCGGCGCAAAGTTCAAAGGTTTTGCCACCGAGTCGGAAGCGCGCGAAGCCATGCTGTCGCCGTACCGGAATTATATTGGCAAGAACGCCGCGACAAAACGCCCTGACTGGCACAGCCTGCCGGCCGACCGGCGGCCTGTTTTTCCAAGCATTGCCGTAGACGCGGCGTGTAGCGGCAATCCGGGCGATATGGAATACCGGGGCGTAAATGCACAAACCGGTGAGGAAATCTTCCGCCGCGGCCCGTTTCCCGAAGGGACCAACAACATAGGCGAATTTCTGGCACTGGTGCACGGCCTTGCCTTGCTGAAACAGCAAAACAGCAGCCTGCCCATCTATTCCGACAGCCGGACGGCACAAGCCTGGTTGCGCAAGAAAAAAGCCGCCACCAAATTGCAACCGACCGAACGCAACAGGATATTGTTCGATATGGTGGCGCGGGCAGAAAAATGGTTGCAGGAAAACACGTACGAGAATCCTGTCTTGAAGTGGCAAACGGAACTATGGGGAGAAATTCCTGCCGATTTTGGAAGAAAATGACTACTACAAAAACAAAATTTACAGCGCTGTTCATCACCAATTTTTGGGGTGTTCTGAATGACAATTTCCTGAAAACGCTGGCCGCCTTTATCGTCATTGGCTGGATTGATGACCCGCAAATGCAGTCGCTCGTCGTCAGTCTGACCGCAGGCGCGTTGGTCTTGCCTTACATTTTCTGCTCGGCATTGGCCGGACATTTGACGCAGATATACAGCAAGATAAATATCATCCGCTGGGCAAAGGTGGCCGAATTGCCCATTATGGGCATCGCTATTCTGGGCTTCTGCCTGCATTCCGTCTGGATAGTTGTCGCGGCGGTTTTCCTTATGGGTTTGCAAAGCTCGCTTTATTCGCCGGCCAAATATGCGTTGATACGGGACATTGGCGGATACCGGCGCATCTCCGTCGGGATGGGTGGCATGGAGGCGGTCGCTTTTGGCGGCATGCTTGCCGGAACGGTACTGGCATCGTTCGTTACGGAAAAAACGCCGCCGGTTGTCCATTACGGTATGCTCATCGGATTTGCCTTGCTCGGACTGGCCGGAAGCATCACCATCAGGGCCGACGAAACCAAAACCAGCATGCCCTATCCGGTGAATCCGCTTAAGTTCTTGCGGCTGATACACCGAAAAACGCTGGCTTACAAAGGTGTCAATTCCATTATCTACACGCTTTCCGTGTTTTGGTGGCTGGCGGCTTCGTTGCAAATCGGGCTGATTATTTACGGCAAACAGGCTTTGGGGCTCGATGCCTTCCATACCGGGCTGATTTTGTCGTTGGCCGCCATCGGCATTTCGATAGGCAACGTGATGGCCGGTTGGGTTGACAAGAAAATCTATTTGTTGGGATACGCGGCTTATTTCGGCTGGTTGCTGGCTGTGCTGTTGCTCGTTTTGTTTTTCGTGCCTTTGCAGCCTGTCCCGTTCGCCATTATGCTGTTTGTGTTGGCTTTCGCCGCCGGATTTTTCAAGCTCCCGCTCGATGCGGAAATACAGAAACGTGTCAAAGGCACGACCCTGAATGTCGTATTGGCTTATTTCAACCAGGTTTCGTTTATCTTCATACTGCTGGCTTCCGGCACGTTTGCGTTGTTGACCTTCTTTTTGCCGGTGCGATACTTGTTCCTGCTTCTGGGCATTGTGCTGTTGCTGACGCCGTTTTATTTGATGTTCAATTATCGTCCGGTCATTTGCTTCACATGCCGGCTGCTGTTCCGCCTGCGCTATCACGTCCGCATCCGAGGGATGGAATATCTGCAAACCGACAAGAGTTGCCTGCTTCTTCCCAACCATCAGGCGGTTGTCGATCCGATGATTCTGTTTGCCGAATTTTATGCCTACCGCATCCGGCCGTTAGTGGATGAAGGTTATTTCCACATTGGCCTGTCGCGCCGCGTATTGTCGCTGTTCGATGCCGTCTGTGTGCCCGATTTGAAAAAGAATCATCGCGGACTGGCACAGGTCAAAGGCCTGCATGCCCTTGTGCACGAAACCTTGCAGGCGGGCGGCAATGTCTTGTTTTACCCTTCGGGACATATCACGCTGGACGGGACGGAAAAAATAGGCAACCGGCAACTGGCCTACAATGTCTGCGCGGATTTGCCGGACAATACGGTCGTGCTCGGCATACGCATCGAAGGCCTGTGGGGCAGCATCTGGAGCCGTTACGGCCGCAACAATACGCCACCGCTCATACCTACCTTGTTGAAAAGCATGGGTTTGTTTTGGCTCCCCTTCCGCAAACGCCGGCGCGTGAACATAGTCATTGAACCCATCACGGAACAAGTGATCCGGTGGAGCCGGGAAGGCAAAATCGGATTCAACCGGCACATGGAGGACTATTACAATCGCGGCATAAAAGACCGGCCGCAGAGTAGTTAGTCGAAAGATTTGTCACGGGCGGGTGCCATTTTGTACAGCTTGTCGTTGCGGCGGATCAGTTGCCCGGTCTGGATGGAGAAAAAGGTGCCTTTCCCGACACGTTCAACCGGCTTCAGATCCACGCGGATTTCCTGCACCACATCCTGATATGCACCGGTCGTTTCGCCGGTAACCAAAATTTCGTCACCAACGGCCAGTTCGCCGGCTTCCAACAGAAATTCGGCGACGCTGATTTTCCGGAAAAAGTTCGTGCATTTGCCCACATACACCTTGCGCTTGGTTGCCGCCGAACCGTAGTTTTTGGTCCATTCGCCCAAGCGTTGCCCCAGATAGTAACCGTTCCAGAACCCGCGGTTGAATACGGTTTTCAGCCTTTCGTCCCAGCCGGCTATTTTGTCATCGGAATACGTCCCGTCTATGCAACTCTCTATGGCCTCACGGTAACATTCCACAACGGTTTTGACGTATTCCGGCCCGCGCGCACGCCCTTCAATCTTGAACACGCGCACGCCGGCATCCATCATTTTGTTCAGGAAATGGATGGTCTTCAGGTCTTTGGGCGACATGATGTATTGGTTGTCAATGTCCAATTCAATGTCGCTCTCGCGGTCTTTCACGGTATAGCCGCGGCGGCAAACCTGCATACAGGCTCCGCGGTTGGCCGAAGCGTTGTGTTCGTGCAGGCTGAGGTAACATTTGCCGGAAACGGCCATGCACAATGCGCCGTGGCAAAACATTTCGATGCGCACCGGCTTGCCCGAACGGCCGCATATATTTTCCTCCCGGATGGTCCGGCAGATGGCGGCCACCTGCGTCAGGTTCAGTTCGCGCGCCAGCACCACCACATCCGCAAACTGCGCATAAAACCGCAGTGCCTCCACGTTGGCAATGTTCAGTTGCGTGCTCAAATGCACTTCCACGCCCCGGCCGGCCGCGTACATCATTACCGCCACATCCGCGGCGATAATGGCCGAGACACCTGCACCCTTGGCCGCATCCACAATGGCGCGCACAGCGGGCAAATCCCGGTCGTAGATGACCGTGTTCAAGGTCAGGTAAGACTTGACGCCGTTTTCGGCACAGACAGACGCTATCTTCCGGAGGTCATCCAGCGTGAAATTGTTCGACGACCGGCTGCGCATGTTCAGATGCTCCACGCCAAAATACACCGAGTCGGCCCCGGCCCGGATGGCTGCGCTCAAACTCTCCCACGAACCGGCAGGAGCCATTATTTCGTAATCCGTCCGCAACATAAAGACAATTGGTTTTTGCGAGGCAAAGATATGAAAAATCGCGCCAATAACGACCCTGTCGGCCCTCGGCGGGTAAGGTCGGGCTTTTCCCCTTCGGGGGAATATTTTTTCCCTTACGGGGAATGGCTGTCATC
>CAYUYS010000091.1:0-2677 GCA_964449415.1 uncultured Paludibacteraceae bacterium
GGGAGGGGAAAGAGCACATTTTTTGTTAAACATCGGGGGTGCAGGCGGGAAATCCCCTTAACATTGTGTATCTTTGCCGCCCGAAGATTTCTTGAAACCGATAATAGGAACCCTTATGAAACGTATTTCAGGCATGCTGCTGCCGCTTGCACTTTTGTGCTTAAGCACCCCGCTGCGAGGTGAACAAACGTACCGCCTGGAGGTGGGGTATATCCAGCCCTACCAGGTGAGCGAAATGTATAGGGACACGTATTTCCACGGAGGGAAGGTGGGGGGAACGGTGGACTTCCTTTTGCCTTACAACATGTCCGTGCAGACGGGTCTGTTCTATAACCTGGGGTATGGGCGGAACGAGCAGCACTTCAGCACCGCGGAGGATTACGGGACGGAGTACGTCGTGAACCGGCTGTGGCTGCACCAGATTAACGTGCCCGTGCGTTACACCTACACCCAGAAGATTTGGAGCAAGCTGGCGCTGTTTGCCTACGGCGGCCCGGACTTTCAGTTGGGCGTAGCCTGCACACAGAACGCGACCTCTTACCTGTCGGACGAGAAGATTGCCTTCCTGGAGTCTTTGTCGGGTACGTCGTTTGCTACGGGCAAGACTGACCTGTATGGCAACGGCACCTTGCGGCGGTTCAACTTCGTGCTGGGCGTGGGCGGCGGTGTGCAGTGGGACAGGTATCGGCTGCAGAGTGGCTACGACTTTGGTATGTTCAGCATTTCGAAGGAGTACACGGTGCGGCAGCGCGGTTGGTACGTCAGCTTCAGTTATGCATTTTAAGGCCACGTTCAGGTATTGCCCGGCTTGTGGCAACGGAGGTTTTGCGGACAACAACTTCAAGTCGAAGCGTTGCCCGGCTTGCGGTTTTGTGTTTTACCACAACCCATCGGCGGCGGTGGCTGCGTTTATCTTTAATGAAAAGGATGAGTTGCTGGTGTGCCGGCGGGGCAAGGAGCCGGCCATGGGCACGCTGGACTTGCCGGGAGGGTTTGTGGACTATGAGGAGACCGCCGAGGACGCCATGCGGCGCGAGCTGATGGAGGAGACCGGCTTGCAGGCCCTCGCGGTGGAGTATTTGTTTTCCTTGCCCAATCAGTATACGTACTCCGGCTTGGATGTGCCTACGCTGGACTTGTTCTTCCGCTGCACCGTGCCCGAAGGGGCGGCTGTGCACCCCGCGGACGATGTTTCGGAAAGCATGTTTGTACCCTTGCCCCACGTGCAGCCCGCGGACTTTGGGTTGCCTTCCATCAGGCGGGCTGTGGCGCGCATGAAGGCATGGGCGGAAGGGAAATGACGATACGCCCATGAAAAAAGCCCTACTCTTGATACTGGGAACTGTCAGCCTCGTGTTGGGCACGATAGGCATTGTGCTTCCCTTGCTTCCTACCACTCCCTTTTATTTGCTTACGGCCTGGTGTTACCTGCGGAGCAGCAAGACGCTCTACCGGAAGGCAATGGACAACCGGGTTTTTGGCTACGTGGTGAAGGATTACATGGAGAAGAGGGCCGTACGCCGCAAGACCAAGGTGGTGGCCATCGCTGTCTTGGTGATCGGGATAGGCATCTCCATTGTCCTTGTGGACAGTTGGCCGGTGAGGATACTGCTTGCCTGCGTGGCCATAGCCGTGGCCGTTCACATACTGAAGCTGAAAAGCTGCGACTGAACCCTTTCCCCCTGACACAAAGAAAGCCCCGCACAGTTTTCCCAACTCCGCGGGGCCACACTCCGAACCAAGCACGATGTTATGGCAGAAGAACAGGCTGTGTTGGTCGGAGTGCTTTGTGTGCGCTGCCTGCTTACCTCTCCAACTCAACGATGAGGTTGTCTATGCACACGTACATCGGCGTGTTCAGCCCGTACGCTCCCGTATCCGAGCCGGAGAAGGAGAGTACCACCCGGTCCGGCGCGCCGAGCGGGGTCAAGTCTACCTCTTCCCAGCTGTGGTTGATAAAGGTGCGGCCATCGCGGAAGTCGGCCAGGTAGTATTCCACCACGCCGGTTTGCGTGTTGTCTGCATAGCCGGTCAGGGTGAGTTTGAACCAGTCGCCTTCGGCAAATTGTTTGCCGTAACCGCCGTCGCGCATCTCCAGATAGGCGTAGGTGCTGTTGCACACCATCACGCTCTTCAGTGTGTAGGTAGCGTAGTCGGTCTGCGGGGTGTAGCTAAAGGTCGCGTCGTCTCCGTAGGCAAGGGCGAACTGCCTCGAACCGCCGGCGCCTTGCCCGGCCGCCACGCTGTATTGGTTCAGGTAGCCCGCCGTTGTCGTGTCGGTCAGTGCCGAGCAGGCGAAGCCCTGCCAAGAGGCCCACTCGGACGTGTAGACGTTCGCAAACACAAAGCCGTTGTCGGCGAAGGATCCGTAGTAGTTGGTAATCTGCGTGCCCCACGACTCTTCGGTTTGCGGCGTGCCGCTCAGGTCGCTACCGTTCCAGTAGCCGCTTTCGTTCAATTCCACCTCTTCGAAGGTGATGACCAAGGTTTCTGTGGTGGTTGTTTCCCGTTCGCAACTTGCGAACAGCAGGGCCAGTGCGGCCGCTGCGTAAATACTTGTCTTTTTCATACGATTGAATAATTAGTTTATGGAATTAGGTGAATGATTCGGGTTAGTTGTCCTGTTCGTAGTGCAGGTCTTCTATGTTGCAGAACTCGGTGGAGGTTTCGCCCAACC
>CAYUYS010000091.1:2777-7302 GCA_964449415.1 uncultured Paludibacteraceae bacterium
TGTTCGTAGTGCAGGTCTTCTATGTTGCAGAACTCGGTGGAGGTTTCGCCCAACCGGCCGCTGCGTAGATGTTTGTCTTTTTCATACGATTGAATAATTAGTTTATGGAATTAGGTGAATGATTCGGGTTAGTTGTCCTGTTCGTAGTGCAGGTCTTCTATGTTGCAGAACTCGGTGGAGGTTTCGCCCAACCAGCCGCAGTTTTGCTGTACGGCCGTATAGACCTTCACAAAGTCGATGCCCGCAAGCTGCACGGCGTTTCCGTCGGCATCTACGGCCCAGTCTATGTTGAAGTTGCTCCCCTCGGACGAGTTGGGTTGGTTGTCGGCATAACCCCAGGCGAAGGAAGCCAGTGTCCAGTACTCGTCCGGCGGTGTGGCCGTATTGACGGCATTGCCGGGCAGGCGTTTGCCGCGCAGGGTGTAGCTGTCGGCTTCCAGCCAGGCCGGGTAATAGGTCTGCCCGTGGTAGGAGACCCGGGCCACATAGCCCGACTGCCCGCGGTTGTCCGTCCAGCAAACACTGTCGGTCGGCGTTGCCGGCCTGTAGTAGGTCACTTCGTAGTGGGCCAATACCTCCGGGTTGCTGTATTCGCTGCCCGCCAGTTCGTACCACTCGTCGTCGGGGAGGCCGTTGCCGTTGGCATCCACGGACACCAGCACGATGCCGGGCTCTGCGCTGCCATCGTAGGCATTGCCGTACAGCTTGAAATCATACTCGCCGGGCACATTCGGGATGGTGTGATCGAAGCCAACCACTATGTAGCCGCCCCACGCCCCGAGCGAGAGCAGCGCGCCCCTGGACGGAGGCTGCACCAGCAATGCGTTGGCCTGCTCCAGTACATCGTCGGCCGTGAAGCCCGTCGCGTATGCCGAAGTCGCTGTGTTGATAAACTGCCCGGGGGCCGGCAGGTACTCCCACACCCGGTTGATATAAGGCGATCCGGAGGTTTGCGCGCTGTCGGCGGAGACCGCCGACAGCTGTGCCCGCAGCACCTTGCTCGGGTTCAGTCCCACGTCGTTGAGGCGGAACTTAAGCCGGCCCTCCGCATCGAAACAAAGCACATCGCCCCACAGGGTGAAGTTGTAGGCTTCAGTGATGTACACCTCCTCGCCGATGACGCTGATGCCGTAGGGGGTTTGCAGTTCCGTGCCGTCCGTAATGAAGTTGTCGCGCAGTACCTGCTCCGCGGTGCAGTCGAACAGCTTGACCCAACTCTCGCCGCTCGTGTGGTTGTAGTGATAGATGTAGGCGATGTCGTCGGAAAGGGTAAAGTCAAGCGCCTGTATGTCGTCAAAGGAGCGGGCCAGCTCGTCTGTGGCGCCATCTATCATCTGGAAGCGGTAGGGCACGTCGTCGTAGTTGCCCCGCGAGGCGACAAACACATTGCCGCGACTGTCGGCGGCCACCCGCCCGGGGTTCATGCCTACGGTTATGCGCTTCTGTTCCCGGAAGGTGGTCAGATCGATTACGGACACGGTGTTGTCGTAGTCGGGGTAGTCCAACCCGCCCGAATTGGCCACATACAGCTTACCGTTGGCCACGCACAGCCCTTCCGGGTTGCGGCCGCAGGCCGCGAGGGCCTCCACTTGGAGCGAGGCAGTGTCGATGCGCGCCACGTAGCCATCGAAGCAACTGACGTAGGCCTTGCCGTCATGGAAAGCTAAGCAACGCGGCTGCCGCGCCACGCCGTCGTCGTTGAACAAGGGTATACGCGCCAACGACAGCCCGGTGGCCGCCTGCAACACCTCCACCTGGCTCGACACGCTGACGGCGATGTACAGCTTGCTGCCATACAGCCCCATGTCATTGCCCGTGTCGCCAAGGCCGCGTTGGTTGCAGGAGAGGAAGTAGTCGGTGTGCAACTGCTGCGAGGCAAAGTCGTAGAGCGCAAGCGTGCTGTTGTTTAGGTTGAACAAGCCTTCCGAAAGGATATACAGCTGCCCTTCCCCCGAGGCGGTAGCGGTGGAGGTTTCGGCATGCGGCAAGTCCTCCATGTCGTTGCAGGCCGGCAGACCGAACAGACCGACCGCGAAGGCCGCCAATAGCCATGTCTTACAAAACCCTTGTGTCATATCTTGTGCATCTGTTGTGTTTTCTCCTTGCTTGCTGTTCTTACCATTTCCACTGCACGGCGGCACGCCAACTGCGGCCCGGCATGGGAAAGTAGCGAACCACCTCGTAGTTTTTCCCCCCCAGATTCAGACATTCCACCCGGCAGGACAGCTCGGTGCGCCCTACGGGGAAGCTGCGCGACGCAGACAGGCTGTGGTCCGAATAGCCCGGCACGCGGTTTTCGGCATAGTTCTGGTTGACCGCATAGCGATGTCCGCTCCACACGACGGCGTACGCCAGCCGAACCCAGGGCGTTTCCAGCGCCGCCTGGCCCGAGCCGGACACGCGGGGAGTGTAGGGAATCTGGTGCCCATACTCCCGGCTTTCGGGGTCGGTAACGTTCAGGGCGCGCTGGTAGGTGTAGGCGGCACCGATGGAGAGCCCTATTTTCTCCCAAAGGCAAAAGGCCGCTTCGGCGGTAAGGTCGAGACCATCGATGCTGACCCGCCCGTAGTTGAGCATCGTCCACGTGTAAATGTTCTTGCTCGGGTAGGCGACTATCTTGTCGCGCACGTCGTTGTGGTAGGCATCGGCAGTGAGCGAGAGCGTCGGAACCCACCGCCCGAGGCGCACCCGGTAGGTGAGCCCAAGGTTGTACTGCCGGGTCGTCTCCGGCTTCAGATCGGGGTTGCCGATGGTGCCGTAATACAGGTCGTTGAACGTGGGCAAACGGAAGATATGCTTGAAGAAGGCCCGCAGCCGCAGGTCTGTCCGCCCGAAGGGCCGCACCGACACCCCCGCGTATGGCGAGAGCTTGAAAGGAATATCGGCGGCATCGCCGCTGCGCACACGCTCCTCCGTGAGGGTAGCGAGCAGGCTGCCCGTAGTCTGCACCCGCTCGGACACGTACCTGACGGCCAAGGCAGTGAGCCAGGAATAGCGCACGGGATAGGCGAAATCGGTCTGGTCAGACCACAGGGTGTTGACAAAGGCATCCGTGTTGAGCGACACGGAGAGGCCGTCGAAAAGCCTGCACAGACCGCCGGCCGACAGGTAGTGCTCCTGTTGGCGGTAGGTGTTCTCCTCCTTGCCCGCCGAGTTGAGCGCAGTGGGATCCAAGTAGTGCGTGTAGCCGTAGTTGTATTTCCCCTCAAGGCGGAGGGCCCACCGCTCCCAATCCTTCCTGTAATGGGCTTGCGCAAAGCAGGTATTGTCCCAGAGGCGCTGCGAGGAGAAGTTCAGCGTGTTGTAATAGATGGTTGCGCCGGGCAGTCCGCGTTCGCTGCGGTAGTAGTAGAGTTGCACCTGCAGTTGGTCCGTTTCCGAAAAAGACCCCCGAAGCATGGCCTCCGCCCGCAGGTTGTGTACGTCGGTGTTCTGCCGCAGTTCGCGCGACACGCTGTCCGTTCCGGCCGCGCCGTATTGCAGCAGGTAAGGGTATTCGCCCTTGCAGTAGAGCCATTCGCCCTCCAAGCGCATGGCCCAGCGCCTGCCGAGGCGCAGGCTGAGGGAGGCCGCCGGGTTCAGCAGTCCGAACGACCCGCCCCGCAGGGCCACGCTCCCGCCGATGCGGCGGTCGTCGTCAAACCGGGGGGCTTGCGTGCGTATGCTCAGCACCGCCCCGGCCGCATAGAGGCGCGCGGCCTGCAGGATGCGGTCAGGCTGCCCGTTCCAGAGCGAGAGCATCTCCACATTCTCCACACTGATGCGGCCCAGGTCGATCTGCCCGTTCTGGCAGTCGGACAGCGGAAGGCCGTTGTAAGCCACTGCGGTGTGCGCGGCCCCGAGGCTGCGCACGGAGACCGTCTTCAGTCCCCCAATGCCGCCGTAATCCTTCACCGTAACGCCCGAGAAGAACTTCGCCGCATCGCTCACTTGCAGGGCGGCGAGCCCCTCTATCCGCTCCTCCGAGAGCACCTGCAGCGGTGCGCCCGAGCGCGTCCCGGCGCTGCCGTAATGTTCCGTCACCACCACCTCGTGGAGGCCGTACACAGCCGCCGTGTCGAGCCGCAGCGTATCCTGCGCACCCACCGGGGCCGCCGCGCCGCACAAAGCCCACACGCACGCCCCAAGCCTCAAGTAAAAACCCGGTGTCTTGTTTGTCATACCAACCTTTGCCCTATCCCACGAGGGCGCAAGCAGTGAATACATCGCGCAGCGGCAGGTCTTCTGACTCGGAATTCCGCACCTGCCTTCCCGATAAGCGCATCAGTGGCGTGGGTGGTGCGGAGGCCCTCCGGCAGTCGGAGCGGCCAAGGTTTCCTCACAGCAGCGGGACTGTCCGGGAATCTCACCCGGTTCCCTTTTCATCGCGTTTTGCGGAGGCAAAACATAGCGAACCGTTGCGGCGGCAAAGGTAACACTTTTCGGGACGTGTGCAAAGCATTGGGGGAAAAAAGTTAAAGATTTGGAACGGATGGAGGGAATGCTTACCTTTGCACCGCTTACAACCCTTACACGCATACCGCCA
>CAYUYS010000092.1:0-7271 GCA_964449415.1 uncultured Paludibacteraceae bacterium
ACCGCAATCGCTCCGAAAGGATCGTTCCCAATGGTCAATATGACTGTTGGCAGCCGCCCCGAAGGAAGCGCGACAAAGGGTCGCCCGCAGCAACAACGGCCCATTCCCCGAAGGGAGAAATATCATTCCCCGACAGGGATAACAAACGCACCGCGAGCGGGGTAGGAGAGTTTCCGGGCGGTTTGAAGCCGGGTTTCTTAAACTTCATTATTTTTTGTACCTTTGCGGGCAATTTTAAGAAAGGCCTGACACGCACGCACAGGCCACGACACAGTAAGTTAAACCAATCATTCGAACCTATAACACATGGAACTTGCAAGCAAATACAACCCCACCGACATAGAGTCGAAGTGGTATCAGTATTGGGTAGACCACAAACTCTTCTCCTCCAAACCCGACGGGCGCGAGCCCTACACCATCGTCATTCCGCCGCCCAACGTCACCGGCGTGCTGCACATGGGGCACATACTCAACAACACCATTCAGGACATACTGGTGCGCCGCGCGCGCATGATGGGCAAGAACGCCTGCTGGGTGCCCGGCACCGACCACGCCTCCATAGCCACGGAGGCCAAGGTGGTGAACAAACTGGCCGCGCAGGGCATCCGCAAAAGCGACCTGACACGCGAGGAGTTCCTGAAACACGCCTGGGAGTGGAAAGAAGAACACGGCGGCATCATACTGAAGCAGCTCCGCAAGCTGGGAGCGTCGTGCGACTGGGACCGCACGGCCTTCACCATGGACGATGTGCGCAGCCGGAGTGTCCTCAAGGTGTTCTGCGACCTGTACGACAAAGGGCTGATCTATCGCGGCGTGCGCATGGTAAACTGGGACCCGAAAGCCCGCACCGCCCTGAGCGACGAGGAAGTGATTTTTCGGGAAAACGAAGGCAAACTCTACTACCTGCGCTACCGGATAGAGGGCGAAGAGGGCTACGCCATCGTGGCCACCACCCGCCCGGAAACCATCATGGGCGACACGGCCATGTGCATAAACCCCCACGACCCCAAGAACACACACCTGAAAGGCAAAAAGGTCATCGTCCCACTGGTGAACCGCGTCATCCCGGTCATAGAAGACGACTACGTGGACATTGAGTTCGGAACGGGCTGCCTGAAAGTAACGCCCGCCCACGATGTGAACGACTACATGCTGGGCGAAAAGTACAAGCTGCCGAGCATCGACATCTTCAACGACGACGGCACACTGAG
The DNA here is from genome assembly GCA_964449415.1 of uncultured Paludibacteraceae bacterium. GTDB lineage: Bacteria > Bacteroidota > Bacteroidia > Bacteroidales > Paludibacteraceae > CALUNA01. The sequence continues at coordinate 1,212 of CAYUYS010000092.1, forward strand.
CGAGGCCGCCGGGCTGTATGTGGGCATGGACCGATTTGCCGTGCGCGAGCAGATTGAAAAAGACCTGGCCGAAGCCGGCTTGTTGGAAAAAGTGGAGAAATACACCAACAAGGTAGGCTACTCGGAGCGCACCAACGTGCCCATAGAGCCCAAGCTGTCCATGCAGTGGTTCCTGCGGATGCAGCACTTTGCCGACATGGCCCTGCCGCCGGTCATGAACGACGAACTGAAGTTCTATCCCGCCAAATACAAGAACACCTACAAGAACTGGTTGGAAAACATCAAAGACTGGTGCATTAGCCGCCAGTTGTGGTGGGGACACCGCATCCCGGCCTACTACCTGCCGCAAGGCGGATTCGTCGTAGCCGAGACTCCGGAGCAAGCCCTCGAAAAGGCCATCCTGTCCACCGGCAACGACAAGCTCACGGCGGCCGACCTCCGTCAGGACGAAGACTGCTTAGACACCTGGTTCAGCTCCTGGCTGTGGCCCCTCTCCCTGTTCGACGGCATCAACCACCCCGGCAACGAAGAGATAAAGTACTACTACCCGACCAACGATTTGGTCACCGGCCCGGACATCATCTTCTTCTGGGTGGCCCGCATGATTATGGCGGGTTATGAGTATGAGGGGAAAATGCCCTTCCGAAACGTGTACTTCACCGGCATCGTGCGCGACAAGCTGGGCCGCAAAATGAGCAAGCAGTTGGGCAACAGTCCCGACCCCCTCGATTTGATTGATCGCTACGGGGCCGATGGCGTGCGCATGGGCATGATGCTTTCCGCACCCGCCGGCAACGACATCCTGTTCGACGAATCCCTCTGCGAGCAGGGGCGCAACTTCAACAACAAGATATGGAACGCTTTCCGTCTGGTCAAGGGCTGGCAGGTAGCTGCCGATGCGGAACAGCCGGAAGCCGCCCGCAAAGCCGTTGCCTGGTTCGGCGCACAGCTGAACCAAACCCTGCTCGAGGTGGCCGACCTGTTTGGCAAATACCGCCTCAGCGAAGCCTTGATGGCCTTGTACAAACTGTTCTGGGACGAGTTTTCCGCCTGGTATCTGGAGGCCGTAAAGCCGGCTTACGGGCAGCCGGTGGACAAAGCCACTTACGAAGCCACGCTCCGCTTCTTTGACCTGCTGTTGCGCGCCCTGCATCCGTTCATGCCCTTCATTACCGAAGAGCTGTGGCAGGCCCTCGAGCCGCGCGAGCAAGGCGCGTCCATCATGGTGGCCACCCTGCCGGCGCTGCACGCCAACACACAAGAGGCACAAGACCTCATCAACCACTTTGAGCAGACCAAGCACATCATAGCCGGCATACGCACCATCCGGCTGCAAAAAAACATTCCGAACAAAGAAGCCCTCAGCCTGCAGGTTCTTGGCGCACACCCGGAGGCGTTTGACTGCATCATTCGCAAGCTCGCCAATATAGAACAGATAGAGACTGCTGCGGAAAAGACCGCCGGCAGCATATCCTTTTTGGTCGGCACCACCGAGTACGCCGTTCCGATGCTGAACCTGATCAATGTGGAGGAGGAAATCAGGAAGATGGAAGCGGACATCAACTATTACGAAGGCTTCCTGGCAAGCGTCATGAAAAAACTGGGCAACGAGAAGTTTGTAGCCAATGCCAAGCCTGCGATTGTCGATGCCGAACGCAAGAAAAAAGCAGATGCCGAGGCCAAAATCGCGTCGCTCAAGGAAAGTATTGCGGCCCTGAAGAAGTAAGTGAGAGATGAATATCGCCTTCGACGCCAAGAGAGCCTTTCACAACAGCCGCGGGTTGGGCAACTACAGCCGCGATGTTATCCGGTTGTTCAACACCTTCCATCCGGAGCACCGTTATTTCCTGTTCAACCCGCATAGCAGGAACAACATAGCCTTCCCCTTGCCGCCCAACAATTTCGAGGTCACTCCCCGAAGCGTGGCAGGAAGGCTTTTCTCCGGCCTCTGGCGAAGCAGCGGTATGTGCGCCCAAATAAAATCGCTGAACATAGACATATACCACGGTCTGAGCCAGGAATTGCCTTGGGGCATAGAAAGAACCCGGGCTCAGCGCATTGTCACCATGCACGATGCCATCTTCATGCGCTATCCGCAACTATATCCGACAACGTACCGCAGCATTTTCATCCGGAAGAACATCCACGCGTGCCAAACCGCCGACAAGATTATCGCCATAAGCCGGCAAACCAAGGAGGATTTGCTCGCGTTCTTCCAAGCGGATGAGCGGAAAATTCGTGTCGTGTACCAAGGCTGCAACCGGATATTCAGAAAGCCCGTCAGCCAAGAACAAAGGGAAGCAGTCCGCCGCAAATACCGCCTTCCGAACAACTTCATCCTCAACGTCGGCGCCATAGAGAAACGGAAAAATGCCGGGAGAATCATCGAAGCCTTACACATCGGGAATATAGACATCCCCCTCGTCATCGTAGGCTCTCCTACCGACTACAAGAAAGAACTGTTGGCCGGCATAGACAAATGGCGGTTAGACAAGCAGGTTTTGTTCCTCCACAACGTCCCAAGTGCTGACCTGCCTGCCCTGTACAGCATGTCGTCGGTGTTTGTCTATCCTTCGCTATTTGAAGGATTCGGTATTCCTATTTTGGAAGCCCTTTGTGTCGGAACGCCCGTCATCACGTCCTCCGGCGGTTGTTTTCGGGAAGCAGGCGGCCCCGGCTCTGTGTACGTAAACCCGAACAGTGCGGAAGAACTTGCCGGTGCACTGCAACGCATACTGACCGACAGTGCGCTGAGAGAAGGTATGATAGCGCAAGGAAAGCACTTTGCAGAGAACTTTAGCGATGAAAAAATCATGAACCAACTCATGGAGGTTTATTTAAAATAGGCATTATGATTCGGAAAGAAAAACTCTTTGGCATTGTCGTCTGGTACAATCCGACACAAGAGAACATAAATGCAACCCAAAGCTATGTGCATGAGGTTGCCAAACTGATTATTGTCGATAATTCTTCCGTCGATAATTCCTGTTTGCTGAATCGTTTCCCGTCTGCCGATATTCTTTATTTGCCCAACAAAAAAAACCTGGGCGTTGCCACGGCGCTGAATCAAGGTTGCCTGTCCGCCATGGAGCACGGTGCCGAATGGGTTTTAACCATGGATCAAGACAGTCATTTCAACGAAAACGGCGTGTCGGAACTGGTCGAAAAGGCAAATGCCTATCAGTTCTTCGACAAAACCGCCATCTTTTCGCCCGTGCACCATTTCGACAATGAAGCCAATAACAAGCGCAAATACGAAGGAGAATACACACAGGAATACAGTGTCATGACTTCGGGAAACCTGCTCTCGCTTGCGGCTTATCGTCGGCTCGGAAGGTTCAAGGATGAGTTTTTCATCGACCTTGTGGACGATGAATTTTGCTATCGTGCCAACGAAAAAGGGTTTTTGGTGGTTACGGTCAATACCGTTTTGATGCACCATTATGTAGGCCGTGCCTGTGTCCCCATAAGGTTTTTCGGCCTGAAGAAAACCTTTGATGACCACGCTCCCTTCCGCCAGTATTACATGGCACGCAATGCGCTCTACATGGTTCAACTGTATCCGAAACACAAAAAAGCGTTTCGCCGCTGCTTCTGGAAGCGACTGAAAAGATTGGTTTTGTACGATAACAGAAACAAGCAGCTCAAATTACGATTTCTGCTAAAGGGCGTTTCAGATTACCGAAAAGGAATAACAGGCCCGTTAACAACCGAGCACTTTTAAAAGAAATGCGAAATCCATCAGTTAACAGAGCCATGCAAAAACAAACTGCTATGAAACTCTCAACCATTGTCCATTACATAAACCTAATCGGCGCACTGTATGTTGTGGCAACTATCCTTTTCAATAGCTTCAGCATAAGCGTTGTGGGATACTATGTCTTTTTTCTTTCGTACGTTGCTGAGTTTATTATCGACAAGCGGTGGCAATCGTTCAGATTTACCAAAGTACACGTGTACTATTCCGGCATGCTTCTGTTTTTTTTGCTGCCCTTACTTTATTACCCTTTCGACACCACGACCTATTTTAAATTCCTGATTGAAAAAAGATATCCTTTATTGGGAATCGGAATCATCGGATTTTTTGGTCTGAACGACAAATATAAACTCAACTATTTCCTGAATACGATTATTATTTCGGCGGTTGCGGTTATTCTGTATTTACTTATCTTCAAGGTAGGCATTGTGAATTTCATAACAAGCCCGGACAGAGCTGCCTTGTTTAAATTCGGTCGTACAGAAGCGGTAAACCAGCACATGGGATTTAATTTCTACCTCAATCTGTCCCTTATCAGTATATGGTACATGATTTCCCGTTCGTGGCATCGGACCAAACCGATAAACCGCATAGCGTATATCAGTGCCATGACGCTCGTTTTTCTGATGCTGTCTTTGTCGGAAGGACGCAGCGGTTATCTTGCAGGGATTCTGTTGATGTGCGCATTTGTCTTTTTCGAAATCTGGAAAAGAAAACGCACACAGAGCTTGTTATTTGCGCTCTTGATTCCTTTTGTATTGGTTCTTTTTGTCAGAGGACACGGAGAAATGTCAAAGGAATACCTTCGGGCAGAACCTCGCCTGTTCCTCTGGAAAGCAGCGACGGAAGTGATAGAAGAGAGCCCGATATGGGGCAATGGCATGAGCCGCGCGCAAGAAAAATACGACATAAAAAGGGATATGCATGAAACGCCGATATTCAGAGACTATTGGCACGGCGTTGTACACGCCAGGATGATAGACTGCCACAATCAGTACCTGCAAATCATCATGGAATTTGGTGTATTGGGTATATTGCTTGTCATTTTCCTTTACTGCTATCCGTTTTTTATCGTAGAACCTCGTCGGAAATTATTTTCCTTTTTCATACTGGCGCTGTGTGCGCATCAATCCGTATTCGATATGTTTATCACAGGGCCGTTTTGTCTTACATTCTGTTTTCTGACCCTGTTTTTGCTTCGTATGGAAAATAATATCGATGTAGGAGGGGAAAAAACCATCGGGCAGGCATAAATCGTGCTCCGGGCTTATTTCACGAGGAACTTTTCCACCTTTTCAATGATCATTTCGGGAGTTATGTGGTGCAGACAGGCATAATCGCCGCGTCGGCAGGGCTTGTTGCCAAACACGGAACACGGGCGGCAGGGCAAGTCCGCCTGCACCGCGTTTTCCTCGGACTGTTTCCAACCAAGGAAGCCCGCAAACGGGTGGGTCGCTCCCCAAACGCTGACTACGGGCGTGCCTACCAACGAGGCCAAATGCATGTTGGCCGAATCCATGGAAATCATCACATCCAAACAACTCATGGAGAGCAAATCCTGCCGCAAGCTCTGGTTTCCCGCGCACAAAACCGTGTTCGGGTAGCGCTGCGACCACTCCTGCAACGCGGGAACGTCCTCTTTTCCGCCATACAGAAAAATGCAGGTGTCCCGGCGGGCAGCCAACACACGCACAACCTGCTCCATGAGCCCGGGCGGATAGGTTTTTCCTGCATGTTTTGCAAAAGGTGCCACGCCAACCCAAAACCGCTTTCTCCGGGCGGTGGCCATCAACGGAACCGATGTCGGAATGTCAAGTCCCGGCGGTATGACCGTTGTGAACGCGTCCATTTGCAGCGTCAGTCCGAAATGCCGGAAAACCTGTGCGTAACGTTCAAAACTTGTCGGCAACGGGCACAAACATTTGTTCCGCGCACGCGTCAGTCGCCGTTTCTGTGCCCGTCCCTTGTCAATCACAGCCACCTTCCTGCCCGCCAACCGGAAGCGCAAACGCAGGTATTTTGTTCGCAGGACATCGTGCAAGTCGGCAATCGTATCAAAATTTTCCCGGCGCAGTTCCGCATACAGTTTGCCCAATTTGCCGATACTGTCGTATTCCCGCATATCAATTCCCCGGAAACGGACATTGTGCGGTGCGAACTCGTACAGGGGAGCGAAGAAATCGCGGCTGACCACCGTAATTTCCAGCTCGGGATGCGCCTGCGCCAGCGCATAAACCACGGGAACCGTCATGGCCACATCGCCCATGGCCGAGAAACGAAGGACTAAAATCTTGTTCACTTTG
>CAYUYS010000093.1:0-7214 GCA_964449415.1 uncultured Paludibacteraceae bacterium
GGGCTTAGGGTTTGCAGCGGACGGCGGTTTCCTCCACGGGCAGGCAAGCCTTGTAGGTTTGTATGTAGGCATTGAAGCCCGCCACGTCGGCAGGTGTGGGGGCAATTTCCACGCCGGCCTGTCCGGCGAACACGTGGTTGTCCAAGTAGTCGGGCAGGGGCAGGCCTTGCGGGTTGTTCACCAAGTAGGCTCCCAGCAGGGCTATGCCCCAGGCGCCGCCTTCGCCGGCGGTTTCCATCACCGAGATGGGCGAGTTGAGGGCGGCCGCCAGCACGCGTTGGCCCACGCCCGGTGTCTTGAACAGTCCCCCGTGCCCCGTTAGGCGGTCCACCCGGATCTGCTCGTCGTTGAACAGGATGTCGTTGCCTATCTTCAGCACCGCCACCGAGGCGTAGAGGTGGGCGCGCATGAGGTTGGCTAAGGTGAACTTGTCTGTGGCCGAGCGCACAAACAGCGGGCGGCCCGCCGGCAGTCCTGCTACGGGTTCGCCGGAAAAGTAGTTGTAGGCCAGCAGTCCGCCGCAGTCGGCATCCCCTTCCAGCGCGTGGCGGTAGAGCTTGGCGTAGATCTCGTTGGGGTCGGTGGGCAGGCCCATAAGGTGCAGGCATTCCCCGAAGAGGCTTACCCAGGCGTTGAGGTCGGAGGTGCAGTTGTTGCAGTGCACCATAGCCACGGGGTGTCCGTCGGGTGTGGTCACTATGTCGATGGCTTCGTAGGGGCGGGAGAGGTCTTTCTCCAACACGATCATGGAGAACGACGATGTGCCTGCGGAGACATTGCCGGTGCGTTGCTTCACGGCGTTGGTGGCCACCATGCCCGTGCCCGCGTCACCTTCGGGAGGGCACAGCGGGATGCCTGCCCGGAGCCTCCCCGTAGGGTCGAGCTTGCGAGCCCCCTCGGGCGTGAGGCGGCCTGCTTCCTCGCCGGCTAACAGCACGCGGGGCAGGATGTCCGTCAGCTTCCAGCCAAAGCCCGGAGCGATCATTTGCTCAAACTTCTCTATCATCGGGGCGGAGAAGTCCTCCGTTTCCGGGTCTATGGGCAGCATGCCGGAGGCGTCGCCTATGCCTAATACGCGTTCGCCGGTCAGTTGCCAGTGCACGTATCCGGCCAGTGTGGTCAGGTAGTCTATGTCGGGCACGTGTGCCTCATTGTTCAGGATAGCCTGGTACAGGTGCGCGATGCTCCATCGCAGCGGGATGTTGTAGACGAAGCGTTCGGAGAGGGCCTTGGCGGCCGGGCCGGTGTTGGTGTTGCGCCAGGTGCGGAAGGGCACGAGGAGGTTTTGCTGCTTGTCGAACGCCATGTAGCCGTGCATCATGGCACTTACGCCGATGGCGGCGAAGGACTCCGGTTCAATGCCGTACAGCCGCTTCACTTCAGCCTTTAGGTTGGCATAACAGTCTTGCAGACCGCTCCACACGGCCTCGAGGCTGTATGTCCACAGGCCATCGACCAGTTGGTTTTCCCAGCTGTGGCTGCCTTGGGCTATGGGCTTGTTCTGTTCGTCTATGAGTACTGCCTTTATGCGGGTAGAGCCGAGTTCGATGCCGAGGATGGCGCGTCCGGCCTCTATGGTAGATTTGGGATCAGATTTCATACAAGTGGTATTGTCTGTTCAGGTGAAACGAAAGGAAGAAGGGAAAACACGCCTTGGGTGTGCTTTCCTTTCTTCGGGTCAGGGGTTTAGCAGAGTGCTTTGTTCAGCAGGTAATACACTTCGTTCATGCGGAGTTCCTTCTTGAACGCGCTGAGTGTAGTCTCCTTGTGGATGTGCACCATTTCTATGCCGGCTATTTCGGCGTAGTCTTCCCAGTATTCGGCGGTCAGGTCGTAGGAGAAGCAGGAGTGGTGTGTGCCGCCTGCCAGTATCCACGCTCCGGCGCCCACTGCGAAGTTGGGTTGCGGTATCCACAGGGCCGATGCCACCGGCAGTTTGGGCAGCGGTTGGGGCTCTATGCACTCCACATCGTTCACGATCAGTCGGAAGCGGTTGCCCAGATCGACGATGGTGGCTGTGCAGCCTGCGCCGGTCTTGCTGGTAAACACGAGGCGTGCCGTCTGGCTCTTCCGTATGCCGATGCCGAGGAAGTGCACTTCCAGGCGGGGCTTTTGGGCGGCGATGAGCGGGCACACCTCCAGCATGTGGGCTTGCAGAATGGAGCTATTCTCGCCGTCGAAGTGCAGCGTGTAGTCCTCCAGGAACGAGCAGCCTGTGGGCAGGCCTTGGTTCATCACCCACACCGTGCGGTAGAGGGCAGCCGACTTCCAGTCGCCTTCCGCCCCGAAACCATAACCTTCGGCCATGAGGCGCTGGCTGGCAAGTCCCGGTATCTGGTCAAAGTAACTGCCGTCGGTCTGGCCCAAGTCGTCGAAGTTGGTGGTGAAACCTTTGGCTCCCTTCGCTTTCAGTATGGCCCGCAAGGCAAGTTCGGCCTTGGCGGAGTTCCATACCTTCCGGTAGACTTCCGTTTGTTCGTCCTCCAATGCGGCATCGTGGTCGTACAGCCGGAAATATTCACTTACCAATGCCTTCACGTCTGCATCCTTCACCTGCGCGTGATACTCCATGAGTTCGCTCACGGGGCAATAGTCCACGTGGTAGCCCAGACGCTGCTCGGCTTCCACCTTGTCGCCATCGGTCACGGCCACGTTGTTCATCTGGTCGCCAAAGCGGATGATGAGCATGTCCTGCGCATCGGCCCAAGCGGCGCACACGCGCATCCACACGGCCAGGCGCTGTTGGGTTTCTTCTTCCTTCCAGTAGCCCACCACCACTTTGCGGCGGATGCGCATGCGTGTGCAGATGTGTCCGAACTCCCGGTCGCCGTGGGCACTCTGGTTCAGGTTCATGAAGTCCATGTCCATCGTCTCCCAGGGGATTTCCTTGTTGTACTGCGTGTGCAGGTGGAGCAAAGGCTTCTTGAGCTGCTGCAGACCGTGTATCCACATCTTGGCAGGCGAGAAGGTGTGCATCCAAGTGATAACACCGATACATTTCTCTTCGTTGTTGGCCGCCTTGAACACAGCCTCCACCTCTTTGGACGAATTGGCCGTGCCCTTGTACACCACCTTCACCGGCAGCCGGCCCGACTCGTTCAGACCCTTCACCATCTCGTTGCTGTGTGCGTCTACGGCAATTACCGCGTCTCCTCCGTACAGAAGCTGTGCTCCCGTGACGAACCATACTTCGTATTGTTCAAATGCGTTCATAGTATAAAATGTGTTTTGGTTGTTGGTTATTCTTTCTTCTTTATCCTTGCTGTTGTCCGTAATAGGCATTCGGGCCGTGCTTGCGGCTGAAGTGCTTCTCTATGAGCAGCGGGTTCATGGTCAGGTGGGGGTTGGCGGCGTAGGCAATGGATGCCATCTTGGCCACCTGCTCCATAACGACGGCGTTGTGCACGGCATCGTGTGCGTCCTTGCCCCAGGCAAAGGGCCCGTGGTTCTTGACCAGTACGCCCGGCGTGTGCACGGGGTTCAGACCTTCGAAACGCTTCACAATCACGTTGCCCGTCTCCAGTTCGTACGCACCGCTCACTTCTTCTGCCGTCATGTCGGCGGTGCAGGGAATGGCGTTGTGGAAGTAATCGGCGTGCGTCGTGCCGATATTGGGGATGTCCCGTCCGGCCTGCGCCCAAGCCGTGGCGTAAGTGGAGTGTGTGTGCACCACCCCACCGATTTCGGGGAAAGCCCTGTAAAGCACCAAGTGGGTCGGCGTGTCCGACGAGGGGCGCAGCTTCCCCTCCACCACCCTACCCTCGAAATCTACCACCACCATGTCCGTAGCCTTCATCTCATCGTAACTTACACCGCTGGGTTTGATAACCACCCGCCCGCTTGCGCGGTCGATGGCCGATACATTCCCCCAAGTGAAAATGACCAGCCCGTGCTTCACCAAATCGAGGTTGGCACGGAATACTTTTTCCTTCAATTCTTCCAGCATAGCTATATTCATTTATGGTTACGTCCACTAAACCGGCAGCAAGGCTAAGCAAAAGAAAATGCGATTTGTAGCAAACCGCATTTCCCCTCTTTACACAACCTTAATCTACCAAAAATAAACATAAAACGCTACCGTAATAGCAATGATAATCAGCGTATGAATAATATCCCAGTGGTTCCAACTGGCGCGGGTGGCCGCCTTCTGCTCGGGAGTGGCCGTGCCAAACACCAAGCCCTGGATCTGTGCCGGCTCCGGCTTGCGCGTAAACAAACTCACGACAACAATCACCAGACAACAGAACAAAAACATCCAGCCACAGAAGAACAACCAGTTTATATCAAAGAAAATGGCTTTAAAGAACGAGTCGTGCGCCACCGCTACGTTTTCGTAATAGATTTTGGCCCCCAAGCGGGTCAGACCGACAACCAGCCCGGCTATCAAACCCCACATGCCGCCTTTGGCCGAAGCGCATTTCCACGTAATGCCCAACAAGAACGCGGCCGCAATGCCCGGCGCCAGCACCGACTGCACTTCCTGCAAATAAGCATAAAGCACATCGCCCACACTGCGCATAATCGGAATCCACAGAATGCCCAACACCACGATAACCACCGTAGCTACCTGGCCGATGATGACCAGTTTCTTCTCCGGGGTTTCCGGTTTGAAGCGTTTGTAGAAGTCGATGGTGAACAACATGGCCGACGAATTGAACAGCGAGGCCAGCGAACTCATCAGTGCAGCCAAAATACCACAAACCACCAGCCCCTTCATGCCTGCGGGCAGCAATTTGGACACCAAGGTCGGGAAAGCGGCGTCCGCATTCACCGTACCATTGGCCAACAAGGGCAGAAAACCACCGTCCATCTGATATTTTATGTGCAACGCGTAGGCAATCATGCCCGGAATCAGGAATAGAAACACCGGCAACAGCTTCAGATACGCGCCAAAGATAGCTCCCCGACGCGACTCACGCTGATTTTTCCCTGACAACACGCGTTGCACAATGAATTGATCCGTGCACCAATACCAGAACCCGATAATGGCCGAGCCAACCAGTGCTCCCGCCCACGGATATTGCGGGTCGCGGTTGTCGCGCATCAGGTCTGTCATTCTATCTCCGAAATCGTTGATGGGAACTGCACCGCATATTTCCATCATCTGGTTCCAACCGCCCAGTTCGCGCAGGCCCAACACCAGAATAATCAACGAGCCGAGCAACAGAATGGGCGTTTGCAACACCGAGGTGTAGAGCACGGAGTTCATACCGCCCAGCACGGTGTAAATGGCCGTGAGCAACACCAGACCAATGGCTGCAATCCAGAAAAAGTCGATACCCCAGAGCGTCTCAATACCAAACACCTGCTGGAACACCAAACCGCCGGCGTATACCGTAACGGCCACTTTGGTCATAACATAACTAATCAACGAAATAACAGACAGAATGGTCCGCGACTCTTTGTTGTATCGACGTTCCAGAAACTCCGGCATGGTAAGCACCATGCTGCGCTCGTAAAAAGGCACAAACACCCAGCCCAACAGCAGGATCATCCAGCCCTGTATTTCCCAATGCGCCATGGCCATGCCGCTGCTGGCACCGGCACCGGCCAATCCGATAAGATGTTCAGAACCAATATTGGAAGCAAATATGGAAGCGCCTATCGCTAACCAGGTGGCATCCCGACCACCCAAAAAATAATCCTTGGAATCGTTGGCCTTCCGGCGCATTACCCACAACACAACCCCCACCAAGGCCAAACAGAAAATGCCTATTATAATCCAATCTAACAGTTGCATGATATTTCGTCTAAAAGTTAAGCAAAAGTTACGTATACAAACGTTCCTCGTTCTTTGCACGCAAAAATAGGGATGTTTTCGCAACCGGAAAGTAGACATATTTGCCAAAAAAGGGGATATATTTGCCAACATCCCGCCCAAAACGTTAAAAACAGACAAAAAACAGACGGACTTTCCGCCTTTCGCGGAAAATCCGTCTGCATACAGGCCGGCCGGCGGCAAAACGCCTATTCCATCACCGAAAACTTGAACACGCAATGGCTGTAATAGGTCTGACCGGGCTCGAGCACCACCGTGGGCCACTCCGGGTGGTTGGGGCTGTCGGGGTAATGCTGCGTTTCCAGGCACACGGCCGCACGCTGCCGGTAAATGATGCCCTGTTTTCCGGCCACCGTCCCGTCCAAAAAGTTGCCGGTGTACACTTGTATGCCGGGCTCGTCCGTAAACACCTCCAGCACAATGCCGCTGGCCGGCGAATACAGGCGGGCCGCCACCTGCGTCATATCTCCTGCCGTGTTCAGCACCCAGTTGTGGTCGTAGCCGTTGCCGTTCTGCAGCTGCACGAAGTCATAATTGTCAATTTCCGCCCCGATGGCTTTGGGAGTGGTAAAATCCATCGGCGTACCGGCCACGGGCGCTATCTCGCCGGTGGTCATAAAGGTGGAATCGACGGGCGTGTAATTATCCGCGTTCACGTACAGGATGTGATCCAGGATCGTCGTGCCGGCATCGCCCGACAAATTGAAATAACTGTGGTTGGTCAGGTTAATTACGGTCGTGGCATCGGTGGTGGCCGTGTAGGCTATCCGCAGAGCGTTGTCCTCGGTCAGGGTGTAGACCACCTTGGCCGTAACACGACCCGGAAACTGCTCGTCTCCATCGGGCGAATCCATAACTAACTCCAGCGTCTGCCCGTCCGGCTGCTTGGCGGCGTACACTTTGTATTGCCAGCCCTGCGGACCGCCGTGGAGGCAATGCCCGAAGTTGTTTTGCGGCAGTTGTATCGTGTCGCCGGCCAGCACTATGCGCCCCTGATTGATGCGGTTGGCGTAGCGCCCTATGGCTGCGCCAAAATCGGACGGGATGTGCTGGTAATCGGCAATCCGATCAAAGCCCAGCACCACATCGCGGCTGTTGCCGGCGCGGTCGGGCACCATGAGGGACACAATGCGGCCGCCAAAATTGGTGATACACACTTCCATGCCCGCTTCGTTGGTCAGGGTGTAGAGCCGAACGGGCTGCTCATCAATGGTCGTTTCAAAATCCTGCGGATCTAAGCCCGACAAAGTCTTGTCCGGCCGGGGGCTGCACGCAGCAAGCACTGCCGACAAGCTGCACAGTACATAAAACTTACTTTTTTTCATGATGTAAAATTATTGGTGTTATTAAATGGTCAAAACCGGTACGCTTCCGCGCAAGGAGCGGCGCAAAAATAACACATTTTCCCAAAACCGCCCAAGCCATCGCGCAAATA
>CAYUYS010000094.1:0-7210 GCA_964449415.1 uncultured Paludibacteraceae bacterium
ACCCTTAACGGACGGAGTTAAGCAGGCGGGCATCGGGGCAGGTGTAGTTGTCTATGGGCAGTTGGACGGACCGAAGCTCGTCTAAGCTGTGCACCGGCCGCTCTATGTGGCTCGGGATGGGCAGGCCGGATTGCTCGCTGAAGTAGAGCAGGCAGGCTTCTTTCCACCACTGGGCATCGCGGGCTTGTATCATCAGCCGGGTTTGCACCTCTTTGTGAAGGCTCGGGCGGATGTAGGGCAGGGCCTCGTCCCAAACCTTTTGGAAGGCCCTTACCTGATCGAGGCCGGCCTGGTAGCGGAGGCAGAGCTCTTCCCAGAGGGTGCGGCCGCTGCGCATCCCGAAGCTCCAGGGCAGGTGGTGGAACCAGAGCAGGTACTCTTCGGGGCAGGTGTGGGGGTTGCCGAACACGAGGGACAGGCTGTCGGGGTACTGGGCAAGGGCGTTGCTTCCCTCCCGGGTGCGGTCGAAGCCGATGCCTTGCCTGTCGGCCCGGTGGTAGTAGGCGGGCAGCCAGTCGGGCCGCGCGCCTTCCACTGCGCACCAGGGCTCGGGCCCGTAGTGGTGGCCCCACGCAAAGAGGTGGTGCAGCCCCAAGGGCATCATGTAGTTCACGGCGGCCTCGCGGCTGTCGTTCATCAGTTGCACGATGCTTTGCTCTATCTCCGCAGGCGCGCCCGGCATGACGAGGCCGGTTTGGCGCAGCCACTCTCGGGCAATGCGGGTTTCGGTGAGCGCGGGGTTCCAGGCCAGCCGCCCGAAGGCGTACCAGTTGGCCTGCCCGAAGGGGTGTCCGCACCAGTTGGGGTCGGTCCCCACGTTGCTTACGCCGGCTATGGCACGCAGGCTGCGGGGCGGCACAAAACGGAAGAACTCCCGCCACACGGGCGCAAGGTAGACCAGGTGGTTGGCGTGCCCGAGGTACTCCTGGGTTATTTGCAGTTCAGCCATTTGGCCGGTTTGCGGCATCGCGCCGAACAGGGGGCTGTGGGGCTCTCGCGGCTGGAAGTCAATGGGGCCGTTCTTTATCTGGACGATCACGTTGGGGAGGAACTGCCCGTCGAGGGGTTGGAACTCCCGGTAGGCTTGCGCGGCGCGGTCGGTGCTGTCGGCGCGGTAGACAAAGGCGCGCCACATCACCACTCCCCCGTAAGGCTTCAGGATCCGGGCCAGCATGTTGGCCCCGTCGGCGTGGGTGCGCCCGTAGTCTTGCGGCCCCGGTTGGCCTTCGGAGTTAGCCTTGACCAGAAAGCCGCCGAAGTCGGGTATCAGCCGGTAAATGTCCTTCACCTTCTTTGTCCACCAGTCGGTTACCCGTTTGTCGAGCGGGTCGGCAGTGGGCAATCCGCCCAGCGTTAGGGGGCTGGCGAAGTTTATGGAGAGAAAAACCCGGATGCCGTAGGGGCGGAACAGGTCGGCCAGCGCCTGCACTTTGGGGAGGTATTCGTCGGACAGCATCAGCGGCGATGCGTTCACGTTGTTCAGCACTGTCCCGTTTATCCCTACGGAGGCATTGGCGCGGGCGTAGGTGACGTATCGGGGCGATAGTTGTTCGGGCAGCTCCTGCCATTGCCACAGCGACTGCCCCGCATAGCCTCTTTCCACAGTGCCGTCCGGGTTGTCCCAGTGGTTCAGCATGCGCAGGTCTATGGCCGGGCTTTCGGTCCAAGTCCGGTCTTCGTCCGGGTTGGAGGGCAGGCAGTGGGTTTGTTGCAGTCGCAGCAGGTGGTAGGCCGCGTAGAGTAGCCCGGTCTCTGTGGGAGATGTCAGGGTGAATTGTCCTTTTCGGTGCGTAATGCTGAAGCTGTCGGGGTGCGCCTGTTTGTTGCGTTGCAGCACCAGTGTTACCGGTCCGCCCTTCCACGCCCCTTGCAGTTCCGCTTCGGCAATGCGCAGGGTGGGGGATGCGTGGGGCAATGCAATGTCTGTGCGGGTGGTGTCGGCATCGGGCAGCCACAGTCGGTCTCCGCCATCCGCCCGGAGTGGGCCGACGGCAGCGAGCGACAGGCAGAGCAGGAGCAAGGGGATTGTTTTGTGCATATCGGTAGGGGGAAAAGGGGAGGTTCTTACCGGGCTCCTCCGTCTATGGTGAGGATGCGTCCTTGCTCGTCGTACTCAAGCCGGCACACTTTCAGGCTGCGCAGCCACGTCTTGCCTCCGGAGGGCACGCAGTCGTGGTGAAACAGGAACCATTCCCCTTTGTACTCCACTATGGCGTGGTGCGTAGTCCAGCCCACTACGGGCGTGAGTATAAGCCCTTGGTAGGTAAAAGGCCCGTAGGGGTTGTCGCCCACGGCGTAGCACAGGCAGTGGGTGTCGCCGGTGGAGTAGGAGAAATAGTACTTGCCTTGGTACTTGTGCATCCAACTGGCCTCGAAGAAGCGGTGTGGGTTGTCGGCCGTAAGGGGATTGCCCGCCTCGTCTACAATCAGCACCCCGCGTGGGGCTTCGGCAAACTGCAGCATGTCGTCCGACAGCCGCACCACCCGCGGCGGAAGGGCCGGCTCGTTGCCTGCGGGCAGGCAGGCCTGTTCCAGTGCCTTGTTGTCGCGGTAGCGTTGCAGTTGTCCTCCCCAGATGCCGCCGAAATACATGTAGTGCACCCCGTCATCGTCTTTGAACACAGCCGGATCGATGCTGTAACTGCCCCGTATGGGGTCGGGTTGGGGGATGAACGGGCCTTCGGGCCGGCCGGCAATGGCCACGCCTATGCGGAAGATGTCGTTTTGGTCCTTCAGGGGGAAGTACATGTAGTACTTGCCATCCTTTTCGGCCACATCGCAGTCCCACAGCTGTCGGCCTGCCCAGGCAATGTCCTCCGTGCGCAGCACAACGCCGTGGTCCACTACGGGGCCGTTCATTACATCGTCTGCGGAGAACACGTGGTAATCCTTCATGTTAAAGTGATCGCCGTTGTCGTTCTCCGGTACGCCGCTCTCCCAGTCGTGGCTTGGGTAGATATACACTCTGCCGTTGAACACGTGTACGGCGGGGTCGGCCATGTAGTCGGCCGGT
Organism: uncultured Paludibacteraceae bacterium; assembly: GCA_964449415.1. GTDB lineage: Bacteria > Bacteroidota > Bacteroidia > Bacteroidales > Paludibacteraceae > CALUNA01. Next base: position 3,014 of record CAYUYS010000094.1, read on the forward strand.
ACTAAGTATCGCATTTCCTTTTTCATGATGTATAGCGTATTGAAGTTATTGGTTCTCGTAGTCTGCCGTGGCGTATATGCCCACCATGGTGCCGGTAAAGCCGCCGGCTGTGTGTGTGCTGAGCAGGTCGGCCGACACAGCTTGTCCTACGGCTGTCCAGCCCTTTTTGGGGTGGGTGCTATAGCTGAAGGTGTAGTACACGCCGCTGTCGGCTGCGGTGGTGCCGGTCACTTTCAGGTGCAGCATCCTATCGGCCTCCTTGCCCGCCAAGGGCAGGATGGTTTCGCTCCGGCACTCGCCTCCGCTGTATACGGTCAGTTGCAGGCAGGGGCGGTTCTGCTCGTCTGCTGTCTTGCCGAAGCGCACGTGGCAGGCCTCGTTCTGGAACAGCACCAGTCCCGCAAAGTCCCGGCTGCTTTGTGGCCGGAAGCTGAGGGAGGTTTCTGTTTCGGAGTTCCATTCGGTAATCCAGCGCCCTATCGCCGACGGTTGTCGGCCTTCGCTTATCCGTATGCTGCGGGCGTCTAATTCCAGTTCCCCTTTGTCGTTAAGCCTGTAGTAGGTAGTTTTGGGCGTACGGATGAAGAAGGCTTCCGGGCACAGGCCGTTGGCATCCCATAGGGGTGTGGGCGGCACGGGGCGGGCAGTATATGTGAGGGTTTCTTCCAGCGGCAGGATGACGGGCTGTCCGTCCGTCCATTGCACAGGCAGGATAAATGTTTCGCGGCCACTTACGTCGTGTGGGCCTTTGTACGGGCGGATGCCCAGAAACACGGCATACCAACTGCCTTCCGGCGTTTGCACCAAGTCGGCGTGCCCGGTGGCCGTAACCGGGTTGGGGCGGTCGCCCGGCAGGTGTCGTTGCGTCAGTATGGGATTGATGGCGCAGGGCTTAAACGGCCCGAACGGCGATGCGGAAGAGAACACCACCTCGCTGTGCTGCGGGCCGGTGCCGCCTTCGGCCGCCATCAGGAAGTACCTGTCCCCAATGTGGTAGAGGTGCGGCCCTTCGATCCATATCGGTTTGGAGGCAAGGTCTACTCCCCCGTCCACAATCACTTGTTGTTCTCCTACGGTTCGGTTGTTCTTCCAGTCGAACTCCCGTATCCAGATGGCGCGGTGTCCTTCATACAGCGGCTCGCCTGCGGGGCCGTCGTTGTTGACGATATAGGCCTTTCCGTCCTCATCGAACAGCAGGCCCGGATCGATTCCCCCTACCTCCGGCAAGCGGATGGGGTCACTCCATCGGCCCGTTTTGGGGTCGTCAGTGGTGAAGAAGATAGTTCCCTGTCCGTACACATCGGTTGTTATCAGGTAGAACAGCCCGTTGTGCGGGTTGTACTTGATGTCCGGCGCGTAGATGCCGTCGCTGATGCGTATGCCGTCTTGCAGCGTCAGCTGCGTAGGTCGGGTAATGACATTGCCCAAGCGAGTCCAATGCTGCAAGTCGGTGCTGTGCCAGATGGGTATGCCCGGAAAGAAAGCGAATGAGGAGTTTACCAAATAGTAGTCGTTCCCCACCCGGCAGATGCTGGGGTCGGGATAGCATCCGGGCAGCAGCAGGGGGTTGGCGGCGGCGGTGGAAGCACTGTGCTGTTGCTGCGGTTCCGCTTGGTAGGTGAACGAATGGAAGGTCGCTTTGCGGGGCGCAATCAGCTCGCGGACAAAAGGCTTGGGCTGATACCGGCGGTCGAACAGCAGCGGGTAATCCTTGCGTCCCTTCACAGGGAAGTCGTTCTTCCAGGAGTCTCCGTCGGTCACTCCCCACGCCGTGACGCGGGTAATGATGTCGGCATGTTTCACAAACAGGTCGAAGAAGGCCCTCATGCGTGCGTTCCACAGGCGGCTGACCGAGTCGGGCAAGGCCTGCGGGTAGGGATTGGTGGCTTGTTGGTAGGCTATGGTATCGGAGATGTTAGCCGTTTGGTTCACAGTGGGCAGCGCGCTCATGTCCCATTCGGTAATCATGACCTTGCACCCCGTGGAGGCGAAGGCCAGTATGCTTTCTTCGAACTCCTGCAGGCTCGGATAGTCCATGCCCATGTGCCCCTGCATCCCGATAGCGTCTATGCGCAGGCCGCGTGCTTTCAGTTTGTTTACCATGCGGACTACGCTTTCTCTGCGTCCGCGCACGTTCATGCCGTAGTCGTTGTAGTAGAGCTCGGCGTCGGGGTCGGCTTCGTGGGCATATTGGAAGGCTAAGGGAATGTATTCCTCGCCGAGTATTTGGTAAAAAGGCGTGTTCCGGTAGGAGCCGTCTTCAACGATGGCTTCGTTCACCACATCCCAGCCCTTTATGCGTCCGCGATAACGGCTGACGATGGTGGTGATGTGGTCTTTCATGCGTTGCTTCAGCACTTCGGGCGAAACGAGCTCCCCCCGTTCGTCGATGCAGAACCAAGGAGCCAGTTGCGAGTGCCATATCAGGCAGTGCCCGATGATGCTCATGCCGTACTTCTCTCCGAAGGCCACCAGTGCGTCGGCAGCGGCGAAGTCGTAGCGCCCTTCTTCCGGATGGATGTTGGCGCTTTTCATGCAGTTCTCCGCCACAATGGAATTGAAATGTTGCGTAATGACTCTCACGGCAGCCGTATCCCGCTCGGCGGCCTGCTGTTCGTTGATGGCTACTCCCACCAGAAACTTATCGCCGAAGGCATTCTTCAGCGAGGGTGTCTGTTTTGTCGCGTTGCCGCCATGGGCAGCTATGCTCACGGTCATAAGCAAGGGAAGGATAAAGTGTTGCAGTTTCATGTCTCGTCTTTTATGGGTTACGTTGTTCTATTTCGCGGTTGATGTGGTCGATGGTGTCGTCGTCCAGCTCGTAGTGGGAGATAACAAACATGGCCAACAGCAGCAGCAGGGCCGGGATGACGGCCACTAACCACAGAATGCCTTGCTCGGCCAGCGGCGATTGCGTGGTTTCGTTGGTCTGGTCGAATCCCGTAAAGGCCAGCACCAGTCCGGGCAGCACGCCCCCCAAGGCCATGCCGGCTTTGTAGAAGATACCCGTCAGCGCATTGACAATGCCGGCGATGCGCTTGCCGTGTATGTATTCGCCGTAGGAAATAACCTCGGGCACCAACGCCCACATGTATCCGGTGGCTACAATCACGCCGGTGGACTTGACAAACTGCGCCACGAGCACCAGCCATATTTGCGTATTGAGGGCCGGAACGACGGAGATGACATACAGGAGAGCCATGCCCACGATGGCGACGGACAGGAATACGTAGAACATTTGCTTCTTGCCTATGCGCCGCTTGATGGCCGGCACCATGGGCATGAAGATAAAGGCCGGAATGGAACCGAGCGCCATGAAATAGGGCAACATGTCGGGGGCATGCACGTTGTAGATCATGTAATACGAGCCGGCAGAGTTGCCTATGGCCATCATGGCAAAGGCGGTGATGAAGAAGAAGGCCAGTATGCGCAGCGGGCGGTTGCGCTTGAACTCCGTCCACAGGTCGGATACGTGCACGCTGGAGGTTTTGTTGTGGCTCATTACCACCCGCTCCTTGCATTGCGAAAAGCAGAAGACAAGCAGCAGCAGTCCGGCAATGGCGTAAATGGTCATGGTAATGAACCACGCGCCGGCCGCTTCGGTCGAGTTGATTTTCCCCTCCGGCGAGAGCAGCTTGACGATAATGGGAATGCCGTAAGCCACGGCCAATCCGCCCAAGTTGGCGAGGAACATGCGCACGGAGGTCAGCGTGGTAATCTCGTCGGTGTCGCGGGTGAGGGAGGCGTTCAGCGCACCGTAGGGCACGTTAATGAGCGTGTAGCACATAGACAGGCCCACGTAAGTGATATATGCATAGAGCAAAGAGCCCGAGAAGCCGTTCCAGAAGCACAGGATGGCAAAGCCCGTCAGCGGGATGCCGCCTGCCACCAGGTAGGTGCGGTATTTCCCCCAACGGGGGCTCTGCTTGTCCACAAAAGCCCCTACCAAAGGATCCCAGATAACGTCGACAATGCGGACGATGAGGAACATAACAGCGGCCACCTCCGGCTTCAGGCCGTAGACGTTGGTGTAGAAGAGCAGCAGGTACATGCATACCGTCTGGTAGATCAGGTTCTGCGCCAAGTCGCCGGAGCCGAAGCCTATGCGTTGCAGCCAAGATAGCTTGTAGAACCCTCTATCGTTCGTAGCGGTGCGATTCGTTTCCATACTATTGATTGTTTGTTGTTTTGTGATAG
>CAYUYS010000095.1:0-7208 GCA_964449415.1 uncultured Paludibacteraceae bacterium
GATTATCTCTGCGCCCTTGTAAGGCCGCAAGCCCGCAGAGCGGCGGGAGGTAAAGGTGGAAATGGACGGGAAGGGATATGTCTGCGTCGCTTGTTCATGCATTCAACCAACAAGTTTGCCTCTCTCTCCCCTCATTCTTGCACGCGTTCCTGCCCGAAGCGCAGGATGCGGCCCGGGTATTTCTCCGTCCAGGCCAAGTTGTGCGTGGCTATCAGGATGGTGGTGCCGGCAAGGCGGATGCTGTAGAGCAGTTCCATCAGTTCGTTGCCGGTTTCGGGGTCGAGGTTGCCGGTCGGTTCGTCGGCTATGATGATTTCCGGCGAGTTGAGCAAGGCCCGCGCAATGACCACACGCTGCTGCTCGCCGCCCGAAAGCTGGTGCGGCATTTTGTATGCCTTGGTTTCCATGCCCACTTGTCGGAGCACATGCTCTATCTGCCCGTCCATGGCCCGCTTGTCTCTCCAGCCCGTGGCTTTCAGCACAAACAGCAGGTTTTGGTGCACCGTGCGGTCGATCAGCAACTGGAAATCCTGGAACACGATGCCTATTTTCCGGCGCAGGTAGGGTATTTCGCGTTTCTTTATTTTGCGCAGGTTATAGTTAAAGATTCGCGCTTCGCCATGTTTGATGGGTACTTCGGCATACAGGGACTTGAGCAGCGAACTTTTGCCGCTGCCCACCTTGCCCAGCAGGTAGACAAACTCGCCCGAGCCGATGGTCAGGCTGATATCGCGCAGCACAATCAGCTCCTGCTGGCATATATCGACGTTTTCGTATTCAATCAGTGACATGGCTGTTCGTTTTAGGGTTTGTGTCTTTTCCGGAGTTCGCGCCCCAGGTCGTCTAAGCGCAACCCTTTGGAGGTGAGCAACACCATCAGGTGGTAAATCAGGTCGGATGCCTCGTACACGAATCCTTCCTGCGTGCCGTTGATGGCTTCAATGACCGTTTCGACAGCTTCCTCGCCCACTTTCTGCGCCATGCGGTTTGCGCCTTTGCGGAACAGCGACGTGGTGTAGGAGCCTTCCGGCATCTCGGCGTGACGCTTGTCTATGAAGTCCTGCAAGTAGCCCAGAAACGCCTGTCCTGCCTCGTTCTTCTCGCCCCAACAGGTGTCCGCGCCCGTATGGCATACCGGCCCTGCCGGATGCACCTTTATCAGCAAGGTGTCGTTGTCGCAGTCGTTCAGGATGGAAACCACGTGCAGGAAGTTGCCGCTCTCCTCGCCCTTGGTCCACAGGCGTTGCCGCGTGCGGCTGTAAAAAGTAACCTTGCCCGTTTCCCGGGTTTTCCGCAGGGCCTCCTCGTTCATAAAACCCAGCATCAGCACTTTTGCGGTTACGGCATCCTGGATTATGGCAGGCACCAAACCGCCCATTTTGTCAAAATCAACCGTCATTGTATATCGTGTATATCGTATGAAATTATGGTCTGCAAGTTGTGTCAGCCCGATGTTTCCGGCCTTCGGCCAACAGGCATGTGTGCCGCCGCTTTCGGGAAACAGCGTCGCAAAGATACAAGATAATTGTCAAACGGCAAGGCTGGTAGTGTGTTTTTTACCCGGCTTGCGGTGCGCATCGCAGGCCGATTGGCGCGCGGGGGTACAACACAAAATCGGGCAAAGAGCCGGATTCGCTTCGCCCGATGAATTGTCCGGATACGGCCATCCGCCGCAAGACAGGCTGTTTAAATCAGTGTGATATTGGCTTGGCGGCATTTCTCGCGCATCTCGTCCGGCCAAATGCTCGCCTGGATTTCGCCGATATGCGCCTTGCGCAGGAAGAACATGCACAGGCGCGACTGCCCGATACCCCCACCGATGGACAGTGGCAACGTGCCTTCCAGCAGACGCCGGTGGAAATACAGTTGGGTGCGCTCTTCCTTGCCCGCTAATTGCAGTTGCCGCAGCAACGCTTCCTTGTCGACACGTATACCCATGGAGGATATTTCCAACGGCATATTCAGCACAGGGTTCCAGAGCAGGATATCGCCATTGAGGCCGGGCAAGCCGTTTTCGCCTACCGTGCTCCAGTCGTCATAGTCGGGTGCGCGGCCATCGTGTTCCTTGCCATCGCCGAGCTTGCAGCCAATGCCGATGATGAACACCGCGCCGTACTTTTTCGTGATTTCATACTCGCGTTCCCTCGGTGTTTTGTCGGGATAAGCCTGCCGCAGCTCCTCGGCATGTACAAAGTGGATGTCGGGCGGCAGGCACGGACGTATTTCCGGAAAACTTTCGGACACGAGGTACTCGGTGCGCAACAAGGTGGAATAGATTCGCTTGACCGTGTTCCGCAGGAACTTGACCGTACGCTGGCTGCTGTTTATGGTGCGTTCCCAGTCCCACTGGTCCACGTAGAGCGAATGGATATTGTCCAGTTCCTCGTCCGCGCGGATGGCGTTCATGTCGGTGTACAGGCCGTAACCTTCTCCTATGTGGTAGTCGGCCAGCATGACGCGCTTCCATTTGGCCAGCGAATGAACGACCTCGGCTTTGCGGTCGGCCATGTCCCGTATGGGGAAATTCACCGCGCGTTCCACACCGTTCAGGTCATCGTTCAGGCCTGTGCCCTGCAACACAAACAGGGGCGCGGTAACACGTCTGAGGCGCAGTTCTGCCGACAAATTGGCTTGAAAGAAGTCCTTTATTTTGGTAATTCCCAGTTCTGTCTGCTGCAAATTCAGAACCGGTGTATAATCTTGCGGAATAATCAATCTGCTCATAATTATGGTTTCTTGCAATGTCAGGCCTTCCGGCTTTCGGACGGCAAATGTACAAAAAAACATTCATCCGCAAACATTTTATAGCCAAGAAAGTTTATTTTCTTACTTTTTGCGACTCATACAGGGCATCTGACGGAAATTAGCTCACCCTCTTTGAGGAATCTGCACAAAAATGTTACTTTTGCGGCAAAAACAACCTGCATGCTTACCAAAAGAATCATCCCCTGCCTGGATATCAAGGACGGGCAAACCGTAAAAGGCATCAATTTCCTGAACATACAGAACGTGGGTGACCCTGTGGAATTGGGCGCGCTCTACGCCGAAATGGGTGCCGACGAGCTGGTGTTCTTGGACATAACTGCCACACACGAGAAACGCAAGACCTTGTCCGAACTGGTTACCCGCATTGCAAGGCATATCAACATACCCTTCACTGTGGGCGGCGGCATTAGCACGGCCGACGACGTGTCGCTGCTGCTGGATTGCGGTGCGGACAAAATATCCGTCAACTCGGCGGCTGTACGCAGGCCGCAACTGATCGGCGAACTGGCCGGGCGTTTCGGAAGCCAGTGCATCGTGCTGGCCATCGACACCAAATGCATCGACGGCGAATGGTACGTGTTCCTGAACGGGGGCCGCATCCCTACGGAACTGAAGACCCTGGACTGGGCCCGGCAGGCCGTAGCGCAGGGCGCAGGCGAAATCCTGCTCACGTCCATGAACAACGACGGCACCAAGGACGGCTTTGCATTAGACATTACACGCACCGTGTCCGAAGCCGTGAACGTGCCGGTCATTGCCAGCGGAGGTGCCGGCACCATGCAACACTTCGCGGACGTGTTCCGGCAGGGCAAGGCCGATGCCGCCCTTGCGGCCAGCGTGTTCCACTACAAGGAAATCGGTATCGCTGAACTGAAACATTACCTGAAAGCAAAGGGAATCGATGTGCGCATCTGAACGGAGAGGGACACAGTTCGGCCGGCAGGCCGTTTTTGCCACATTTCGGTTTTTGCGTTCCAAAGAATTTAGCTACCTTTGCCGCCGCGAACAGGATATGGAACAACTCGCCCGTACATATTTACTCTTGGTTGCCCGAGTGCCGTACACACAGGCGAGCACCCATCTCCGCCAACAGCACAAGCCAATACGGATGCTATAAGTCCATATTGGCTTTTTTGTACGTTCATAAACAGGTGAATCGCAATATACGTTGAAATTATGCATCATTTAGTTTCCATTTCGGACTATTCCAAAGAAGAGATGCTGGATATTCTGCATGCAGCAGCGGGTTTTGAGGCAAACCCCAACCGCAAAACGCTGGACGGCAAGGTGGTTGCCACACTGTTCTTCGAACCGTCGACGCGCACACGGCTGAGCTTCGAGACGGCGGCCAACCGCTTGGGCGCACGGGTCATCGGGTTTTCGGATGCCGCCACCACCAGCTCGTCAAAGGGCGAGAGCCTGCACGACACCATCCAGATGGTGAGCAGCTACGCCGACGTAATTGTCATGCGGCACTATCTGGAGGGCGCGGCACGCTATGCATCGGAGGTGAGCCGCGTGCCCATAGTGAATGCGGGCGACGGCGCGAACCAGCACCCCTCACAAACCTTGCTCGACTTGTACTCCATCCGGAAAACGCAAGGCCGGTTGGACAACCTGCACATCTACTTGGTGGGCGACCTGAAATACGGCCGCACGGTGCATTCGCTCATACAGGCCATGCACCACTTCAAACCGACATTCCACTTCATTGCGCCCGACGAACTGCGCATGCCCGACGAGTACAAGCTGTTTTGCGACAAGCACGGCATACCCTACACCGAAAGCCGCGAACTGGAAGGCAACTTCCAAGATGCCGACATCCTGTACATGACCCGCGTGCAAAAGGAGCGTTTCCAAGACCTGGTGGAATACGAGCGCGTCAAGGATGTGTACACGCTGCGCTACGACATGCTGAAAGACACCAAGCCCAACCTGCGCATCCTGCACCCGCTGCCACGCGTGAACGAAATAGCCTGCGATGTGGACAAAAGCGAAAAAGCCTATTATTTCCAACAGGCGCAAAACGGACTGTACGTCCGACAGGCCATCATCAGCAAGGTGCTCGGACTGTGAACCACATTCTGCAAAAACCCTCTAGCTTGAAAAGACAGATATGGAAAAAGAACTGAAAGTAGCAGCATTGCGCAACGGCACGGTAATAGACCACCTGCCATCCAACCAAGTGCCCGGAGTGGTGTCCATACTGCAACTGGAAAACTGCAAGAACCAGATAACCATAGGCAACAACTTAGACAGCAAACGCATGGGAACGAAGGGCATTGTCAAAATATCCGACCGCTTCCTGAAAGAGGACGAAGTAAACAAAATAGCCCTCATTGCGCCCAAGGCCAAGATAAACATTATACGCAACTACGAAGTGGTGGAAAAATACACCCTCACCCTGCCGGAAGAAATCAGGGACGTGGTGCGGTGCATGAACCCCAAATGCATCACCAACAACGAACCGGTAGGTACGCGCTTTCGCGTCATAACCGACAGCGAACGGGTGCTGCTCAAGTGCCACTACTGCGAGCGGGAAGTGCCGCGCGAACAAGCCAAAATAAACAACTAACCCACCATACAGACTGCAATGAAACAACAATGGAAACCCGGCACACTCATCTATCCACTGCCGGCCGCCTTAGTATCGTGCGGGGCAAGCCCCGAAGAATACAACATACTCACCATAAGCTGGATGGGCACCCTCTGCACCAACCCGGCTATGTGCTACATATCCGTGCGCCCCGAACGCCACTCCTACCCCATACTGAAGCGCACCGGCGAGTTCGTCCTGAACCTGACCAACGAACAGCTGGCCTACGCCACCGACTGGTGCGGCGTAAAGAGCGGAAGGGAAACCAACAAGTTCGAGGCCATGAAGCTGACCCCCCGCAAGGGCGAAAAAGTAAACGCGCCCATCATAGTGGAAGCACCGCTCAACATAGAGTGCAAAGTCCGGCAAATCGTGCCGCTCGGCAGCCACGACATGTTCATGGCCGACGTGCTGAACGTGCAGGCCGACAGCGCCTACATGGACCCCGACACCAACGCCTTCGACCTGGCAAAGGCCCAACTGATAGCCTACTCGCACGGGCACTACTACAAGCTCGGCGAGGAAATAGGCAAGTTCGGATGGAGCGTCCGCAAACGAAAATAAACCAACCAATATTCAAATAATCAACCTAACTCAACTTTTTCATGAAACGGGATTCTCAAATTTTCGACATCATCCAACGCGAAAAAGAGCGACAGATGAAAGGCATCGAACTCATCGCATCGGAAAACTTCGTCAGCGAACAAGTGATGGAGGCCATGGGCTCCGTGCTGACCAACAAATACGCCGAAGGCTACCCGGGCAAACGTTACTATGGCGGGTGCGAGGTGGTAGACCAAAGTGAGCAGGTGGCCATCGACAGGCTCAAAACGCTCTTCGGCGCCGCGTGGGCCAACGTACAACCACACTCCGGCGCGCAAGCCAACATGGCCGTCTTTATGGCCTGCATGAACCCGGGCGACAAGTTCCTGGGACTCAACCTCTCGCACGGCGGACACCTCTCGCACGGCTCGCCGGTCAACTTCTCGGGCCTGCACTTCAAGGCCTTAGAGTATAATGTAAAAGAGGACGACGGACGGGTGGACTACGAACAACTGGCCGCGGTGGCACGCGCCGAAAGGCCCAAACTCATCGTGGCCGGCGCATCGGCCTACAGCCGCGAGTGGGACTATGCCTTCATACGCCAAGTGGCCGACGAAGTAGGGGCTATCTTTATGGTCGACATGGCCCACCCGGCCGGACTGATTGCCGCCGGATTGCTCGAAAACCCCGTCAAGCACGCACACATCGTCACCTCCACCACGCACAAAACCCTGCGCGGCCCGCGCGGCGGCGTCATCCTGATGGGCGAAGATTTCCCAAACCCCTGGGGCAAAACCACCCCCAAGGGCGAAGTGAAGCTGATGTCCGCACTGCTCGACTCCGCCGTGTTCCCCGGCGTGCAGGGCGGCCCGCTCGAGCACGTGATCGCCGCCAAAGCCGTCGCCTTTGGCGAAGCACTGCAACCGGAATACCGAACGTACCAACAGCAAGTGCAGCGCAACGCCGCCACCATGGCCCGGGCCTTCATGGACAAGGGGTACAAAATCATCTCGGGGGGGACGGACAACCACTGCATGCTCGTCGACCTGCGCACAAAATTCCCCGAACTGACCGGGAAAGCGGCCGAGAAGGCCCTCGTAGCCGCCGACATAACAACGAACAAAAACATGGTGCCGTTCGACACCCGCAGCCCCTTCCAGACCTCCGGCCTGCGCTTCGGCACACCGGCCATAACCACTCGCGGGGCACGGGAAGAGCTGATGCTGAGCATAGTAGACCTTATAGACCGCGTGCTGAACAAGCCCGACAGCGACGCTAACATCGCCGCCGTAAGGGCGGAAGT
>CAYUYS010000096.1:0-7196 GCA_964449415.1 uncultured Paludibacteraceae bacterium
TAATCACACCCTCACTTCCCAATACAAAACTTGCTGAAAATATTCCCCAGAATCTCATCTGTGGAAATCTGGCCGGTAATTTCGCCTAAGTAGTGCATGCACTCGCGTATGTCCTGAGCCAGCAGGTCGCCGGGAATACTGCCACGCAAGCCCTCCTGCACATGGGTGATGCTCTGCAAGGCATTTTTCAACGCCTCATAGTGCCGCAAATTCGTAACAATCACCTCGCTTTCGCTCATTTCGGGTATTTGGGCGGCATGTATCAACGCTTGCGTCAGCGCGTCCGTGTTGATTTGTTTCTTGGCCGAAATATAAATCCGTTCCGCCGGATAAGGCTGAAACAAGTGCTCCAGAATCTGCCGTTCGTCAGGCTCTATTTTGTCTATCTTGTTGAAAACGATAATCAGTTTTTTGCCCTCCGAGCGGCGTATAATGCGGTCGGCCAGCCACTCGATATGCTCCGTAACCGCCGTACAGTCCACCAACCAGAGGATAATCCTCGCCTGCTCTATCTTCTGGTACGTGCGTTCTATGCCCATGTTTTCCACCGCATCGGTTGTGTCGCGGATGCCGGCCGTATCGATGAAACGGAACTGTATGCCGTTCAGGTTCACGGTGTCTTCCAGCGTGTCGCGCGTGGTGCCGTGTATGTCGGACACAATGGCCCTTTCTTCGTTCAGCAACAAGTTCAGCAATGTGGATTTGCCCACATTGGTTTCGCCGACAATAGCCACCGGAATTCCGTTTTTAATGGCATTGCCCAAGGCAAACGAATGGCACAGTTTTTCAATCACACGATGTATTTCGTCGGCCAACTGCCGCAATTGCCCGCGGTCGGCAAACTCCACTTCCTCCTCCGAAAAATCCAACTCCAATTCCACCAATGAAGTAAAATGCAGCAGTTTTTCGCGCAAGCGGTTCAATTCCGTGGAAAAACCGCCCCGCATCTGATTCATGGCCAGTCGGTTGGCTGCCGCCGATGTCGAAGCAATCACATCGGCCACGGCTTCGGCCTGGCTCAAGTCCATTTTCCCGTTCAGGAAAGCCCGTTGCGTAAACTCGCCCGGACGTGCCAATTGGCAACCGGCCTCCACCAACAGTTTCAGTATTTCCTGCTGTATGTAGAGCGAACCGTGGCACGAAATCTCAACCACATCCTCGCCGGTGAACGAATGTGGTGCCCTGAACAGCGACACAACCACCTCATCGACAGCCTCCTTCGTGTTTGGATGCACAACGCTGCCGAAAGTCATGGAATAACCCGGACGCTCGCACAGCACGTGCGCTTCATTTTTAGGACGGAATATGGCGGATACGGCAGCCACCGCATCCGGGCCGGAAACACGTATCACGGCAATTCCGCCGGTTCCGTTGGGCGTGGAAATGGCACAAATAGTCATAATTTAAAACATTGATTGAAGGACGTATGCATAACATTGCGGCAAACCGAAAGCCGAATCTTATGCAAAAGTAACCAAAAATCCGTATCTTTGCAATCGGAGACACGAAAAAGCACGTTTCCCCTACTCTTTCAGAAAATTATTTTGGCAGACAATTATTTGACCATATCAACACCGGCCGAAGGCCTCTACAAGGACAAGGGCAGCAAATTTCTGGCCTTTGCCATACCGGTCAGCTCCCTTTCCGAAATAAAAACCATCTTGGAGCAATACCGCAAGAAGTATTACGACGCACGCCACGTCTGTTACGCCTACATGCTCGGGGCCGACCGGCTGGACTTTCGCGCCAACGATGACGGCGAACCATCCGGCACGGCCGGAAAACCCATTCTCGGGCAAATCAACAGCCGCAGCCTGACCAACGTGCTGGTCATTGTCGTGCGCTATTTTGGCGGTATACTGCTGGGCACAAGCGGACTGATCACTGCCTACAAACAAGCTGCCGCCGATGCGCTGGATGCCGCCGAAATTATACAAAAAGAAATACAACTACCTTGTTTGCTGCATTTTGAGTATCCGTTCATGAACGATGTTATGCGTGCGGTAAAGGAAGAAAACGCACGTATCTTGCAAAGCAATTACGAAACCGACTGCCGGTTGGATGTGCTGGTCAACAAGGCCGCGGCGGAGCGTTTCCGGAAAAAAATAGAAAACATTGGCAACGGCGCGGTACGCTGCGAGTTTGCAACCTTAACCGATGAAATCGACAGCAGCCAAGTTGGATTTTAACGACAGGCAACCGACAACTATTGTCGGTTTTTTTGTATTTTTGCACCCCGAAATCAAAAAATAAAAACCTCAAAACAAATATACGATTATGAGCAAAAAAGCTTTATTAATGATTCTGGACGGCTGGGGAATCGGTAAACACAACCATGCCGACGTAATTTTCAACACCCCTACACCCTATTGGGACAGCTTGCTGAAAAATTATCCGAACTCACAGTTGCAGGCTTCCGGCGAGAACGTCGGGCTGCCCGACGGGCAAATGGGCAACTCCGAAGTAGGACACCTGAATATCGGCGCGGGCCGCATTGTATATCAAGACTTGGTAAAAATCAACATAGCTTGCCGCGACAACAGCATCCTGAAAAATCCGGAAATCGTCAGGGCATTCAGCTACGCCCGCGACAACCGCAAGCAAATCCATTTCATGGGATTGGTGTCGGATGGCGGCGTGCACAGCTCGCTTGAACATTTGTTCAAACTCTGCGACATAGCCAAGGAATACGGTTTGGACAAGGCCTATATCCACTGCTTCATGGACGGACGCGACACTGACCCGCGCAGCGGAAAAGGCTTTATCGAAGCCTTGCAAAATCATTGTGCACAGTCGGCCGGCAAGATAGCTAGCATTGTGGGACGTTATTATGCCATGGACCGCGACAAACGATGGGAACGCATCAAGCTGGCATACGACCTGATAGTCAATGGTATCGGAACGCCGGCAACCGACCTCGTGGCAGCCATGCAGGCTTCGTACGACCAGGATGTTACCGATGAATTCATCAAACCCATCGTGGCCGTGGATGCGCAAGGCAATCCGATTGCGAAAATCGAAAGCGGCGACGTGGTTATTTTCTTCAACTACCGAAACGACCGTGCCAAGGAACTGACCATTGTACTGACGCAACAGGATATGCCCGAAGCCGGCATGCACACCATTCCCCTGGAATACTACACCATGACGCCGTACGATTCGACATTCAAGGGCTTGCACATCTTGTTCGACAAAGAAAACGTAAACAACACCTTGGGCGAAATAGTATCGAAAGCCGGACTCAAACAACTGCGCATTGCAGAAACCGAGAAGTTCGCGCACGTGACCTTCTTTTTCTCCGGCGGCCGCGAAAGCGAATTTGAAGGCGAAGACCGCATCCTGATTCCATCGCCTAAAGTGGCCACCTACGACCTGAAACCGGAAATGAGCGCACCGGAAGTGGCCGATGCACTCGCCAACGCATTGGACACGCAGAAGTACGACTTTGTCTGCCTGAATTTTGCCAACGGCGATATGGTCGGACACACGGGCGTATATGCCGCTATCGAGCAAGCGGTGCGCACCATCGACACCTGTGTGGAAAAAGTGGTGGAAGCGGCCAAACGCAACGGTTATGAAGTGATTATCATTGCCGACCACGGCAATGCCGACAACGCGGAAAATGAAGACGGAACGCCCAATACGGCACACTCGATGAATCCGGTACCGTTCGTCTATATTTCAGAACGCAAGGATGCTCGCGTCAGGAACGGCATTCTGGCCGACGTTGCACCGAGCATTTGCCATATCATGGGCATTGCGCAACCCGATGAAATGGCCGGAAAATCATTGATCGACTGATTATCGAAATTCGATATTGTATCGGACAATCCACTTTCGGATTGTCTTTTTTTATGCCCAAAAGACAAACGAATATCAGAAAAAAACTTATCTTTGCCAAAAATATTAACTAAATCTGTTTTATCTCATGAAAATTTTCATTATCACAGGCATCTATCTGCTGTTCCCACTGCTTATCATTTTGCTCTTCAAACGCTATAAGGTATTCCAGAAAGTGGGAACTGTCATTTTGGCGTATGCCGTGGGCATAGTCATGGCACTTACCGGCATGGTTGACTTCGGACAGGAAGCCACCGCACAGGCAGAAACACTGAAAGCCATACAAACATGGATCATGAACCTGACTGTACCGATTGCCATTCCGCTCATGCTGTTCAGCTCCGATTTCAAACTCTGGACAAAATCATTGCCCAAAACCATTCTGGCCTTGGTCGGCGGACTGATAGCCGTTCTGATAGCGGTCGTTTCAGCTTACTTCATTTTCAGGAATTCCGGCATCGATGAATTGCCCAAAGTGGCAGGCATGATGACCGGAATATACACCGGCGGAACGATGAACTTCTATGCTTTGGGGGCGGCCCTGCAAGTAAACCCGAATACCATCACATTTGTATATACGTTTGAGATGCTGGTAACTTTCCCCTTGCTCGTATTCATCGTTGGCGGAGGCTACAAGCTGTTCCGGAAAATATTGCCTTTTCCCGACGAAGGCATTGCCATTAAAAGCGATTCCATGGCCGATTACGAAGAAAATGGCGTGGAAAATTATCACGACATGTTCAAACGGAAAACATTTCCGAAAATGCTGTTGGGCCTGGGCCTGTCCATCCTGTTCTTAATCGTTGGAGCCGGACTTTCTTTGCTGATTACCGGCAAACTGAATGAAATGATCATTATTCTGACCATCACCACGCTGGCCATAGCAGCATCATTCAACGAAAAAATCCGGACCTTGCCCAAAACATTTGAATTGGGCATGTTCTTTATTCTGATATTCAGCATTGTGGTAGCTTCCCAGTTTGACATATACGGCATCAACACATCGGTTATTTTGTTATTGTTCTTTGTCCTGTACATCATGCTGGTAGCTGTCGGGCTTCATATATTGTTGTGTCGGATTTTCAAAGTCAGCGGCGATTTGTTCGGTGTTGCCTCCATAGGCCTGCTGTGCTCCCCGCCATTCGTACCACCCATTGCCGCTGCCATGGGCAATCAGAAAGTCCTGATTAGCGGCATTATCATAGGTTTGGTAGGTTATGCCGTCGGAACATATCTGGGTGCAACGATCGCGTATGTATTAAGTTTATTCTAAAACCGGCCTCATGAAAAGAATATACTGGAAATTTCTGATTATCAGCGTTGTATATTTCTTGTCCACCGCAACCGTTGTCGGAGACGAGCAAGACGAAAGCACGCAACAACCGATTAAACAGGGTTGGAATTTTGGTGCTCTGCCCAGTGTCTCGTACGATGCAGACCTTGGATTCCAATACGGTGCACTGACTAACATCTATTATTACGGCGATGGAACCTTCTATCCGGAATACCTGCACTCGTTTTATGTAGAAGCATCTTATACAACCAAACGTTCCGGTCTGTTCCGTTTTTTCTACGATTCCAAATTCCTGATTCCAAATCACAGGCTAAGCGTAGATATTTCCTACATTCCCAATGCCTTGTGCGATTTTTACGGATATAACGGCTACCAAACTGTATATCATGCGGAATGGCAGAATACAAAATACGGAACGGAGGATTACATCAGTCGGGGATTCTACAAATACCAGAACAACCTGTTCAGGGCTGCCGGCGATATGGAAGGTATCATAGCCGGAAAGCTGAAATGGAACGCGGGTATCGGCGTTTTGGGCTACATGATTGACAATATAGACCTCGATATGCTCAACAAAGGCAAAAAGGAAGATCTGCTGCCGGAAACCGATGGCCTGTATCAAAAATACATCGATTGGGGACTCATACAGCCTGAAGAACAAAACGGCGGTTGGCATCCTTACCTGCGCGGCGGCCTGAGTTACGACAGCCGTGACATAAGGGCCAATCCATCGCGTGGTATCTATTCAGATCTGTTTTTTACGTATTCGGCTGCTTTTGGCCGGCAAAAAGAATACAACAGCTTGTTGCTAAACGCCAATTTTCGGCATTATGTTTCCATTTGGAAAAAAGATGTCGTGTTTGCTTATCGCCTCGGTGTGCAGACAACTTTGGCAGGCAATGCCCCTTTTTACCTGAACAGTTATCAAAACACATTGTTTTTTCAACGCAGCCTTTATGAAGCCCTGGGAGGCGGAAATTCCCTACGTGGTATCATACGAAACCGGATTCTGGCCCGAGGAGTTGCCTTGGCAAATATCGAACTACGCACGAGGCTTGTGAAATTCGATTTTATCCGGCAACATTTTTACATAGGTCTTGCGCCTTTTTTTGATGCGGGCATGGTATTGCAGCCATATCAGATTGACTTCGAAGAATTGCAGGCCGCTATTGTCGCTAACAACGAAAACAAGAATCTACAGGACACCTACAGCGATTATTTCGCAGCATCCGGCATCTACAGACCGCACATGGCAGCCGGCATCGGCTTGAAAGCAGCCATGAATGAAAATTTTGTAGTTTCGGTCGATTATGCGCTCCCGCTGGACAAGCAAGACAACGACAAGATGTCCAACATCTACATCAAAATCGGTTACTTGTTCTGATTACGGGCGGAACTATTGCCTCACTAATTCGTCAAACGAATTGTCCGAATAGAAAACAATTATCCTTGTAATGCTTTTAGCCGCAGGAGCTGCACTTTTGGGTGGTTGCAGTTCTGTCTGTGGCTTTTCTTGTGTGGAAAGAGACGGTTTTTGGGCTTCATCTGCCGGAACCGTCTTTTTTTGTTCTATGTTTTTAGAAGGTAGTTGCGGTTTGATATCAAATGCCAATGACTGTTGAGCCTGCTTACCGGAACGATACATGGAGCCAATGCCCAGCATTAGCCAATCCGAATTGATGGCTCGAAAGCGATTCAAAATGCGCTTGATTACCTCAAGACTGGGCTTGTTCCTGCCATTCAAAATATGTGACAAAGTAGAACTCTGAATGCCAATTTCGACAGCAAATTGCGTGGCATTCAAACCTTCGGTTGCCATGATTTTTTCGATACGTTCCTTTTCGTCCATAAACTCTTGAATTTTGTATAGCCAACTCCCTTTTTTAGGTCCACAAAGATATGTGAAATAATTTACAAATGCAAATTGATTACATTTGTGAAGCACAAATCAAAAATATCACAAAAGTAAAATCAAGAAAACTGAGAAGCAGAGTATGACACAAAGCTGAATACAACAGTAAAATTCTGTAGAATAATTGCCTGATAAAATCTCCTTTAATTA